>JBDRTC010000212.1:0-42197 GCA_043824335.1 Planctomycetota bacterium
GCTCCCGCAACGCCTGCGACCAACATTGTCGGGCCTGGGCCTTGCTCTACAACTTCACTCCGTGGCATCCGGCCACGGCGGAAGACAACCACGGCTGGCAAAGCCCAGCCGAACGCCTCAACAGGCACCGCTACCATGACAACTGGCTCCAAAACCTCTTCGTCTCCGCTTCCCTCGGTGGATACCGGAATCACCCTCCCCAAAATCCGTGACGGTCAGAGGTTTGGGTTGTGCATGACGCAAGGCCACAAGATGAGATAGGTGACGAACAACGCGCCGCCATGCTGGTCGATGCCTGTGACAGAATTCGCGCACAGGTCGGCAAGATTGTGGTTGGGCAAGACCAGGTAATGGAGCAACTGCTGATCGCGATTCTGGCTCGCGGTCACTGTCTCCTGGAAGGCGTTCCCGGCCTGGCCAAAACCCTAATGGTGCGTTCGCTGGCGCAGGCGATGGATCTGTCGTTTCACCGTATCCAGTTCACGCCCGACCTCATGCCGGCCGACATCACCGGCACCGATATCATCCAAGAAGACCCCGGCACGGGCCATCGCCGGATGGTGTTTGAGCGGGGACCGGTCTTCACCCAGATGTTGTTGGCCGACGAGATTAACCGCACTCCTCCCAAAACACAAGCCGCGCTCTTGGAGGCCATGCAAGAGCACGAAGTCACCGTGGGCGGCACGACCTACCCGTTGGACGAACCGTTCTTCGTGTTGGCTACGCAGAACCCGATCGAGCAGGAAGGCACCTATCCGCTTCCCGAGGCCCAGCGCGACCGTTTTCTCTTTCACGTGGTGGTCGACTACCCCGACCGGAGGCAAAGTCACCCACCTTCGGGTGATTATCGACGGACTGCAGAAATCGCGACCCCGGCACGAGACCGAACTCGGCCACGTGTTCCACGAACTGGTGCCCAAGCTCCATCGGCGGGGTCTCTTGATCGTCATTTCCGACCTCTTCGGCGACGTCGACGAACTGCTCAAGGCCCTGGCCCACTTCCGCCACGCCAAGCACGAAATGATCCTCTTTCAGGTCTGGGACCCCGACGAGCTGGATTTTCCCTTCAGACAGTGGACCCGCTTCGAGTCGCTGGAGAGGGCCGGAGATCGCCGCCTGATTGACCCCGCCCACTTGAGGCACGCATACCTGGAGAACCTGCGGCAATTTCGCCAGCAATTGACTGCCGGCTGCCACCGCCACCGCATCGATCTGGTCCCCATGACCACCGACCAGCCCTATGCCGCCGCCCTGGCCTCCTACCTGGCGATGCGGAGGTGGCTGAAGTGACCTTCCTCAACGGCGCGCTGGCCTTTGGAGCCGCGGCGTTTGCCATTCCCCTGATCATCCACCTGCTCAATCGGAGCCGGTTCAGGACCATCCGGTGGGGAGCCATGCATCTCTTGGAAGCCGTCGTTCGCGTCAACACCAGGCGGCTCCGCATCGAACAACTGATATTGCTGGCGGTTCGCTGCGCGATTCCAATCCTTTTGGCCTTCTGCCTGGCCCGGCTGGTGCTGACCGGCTGGCAGGCTTTGCCGGGCGACGCCCCAACCTCCGCCGTCATCCTACTGGACAACAGCTATTCCATGGACGCCGCCGGCAATGGGAGTCCCCACTTCGCCCAGGCCATCGACCATGCCCGCCAGATAGTCGGCGCGCTCAGCCGTGGTTCCGAAGTAGCAGTCATCCAGACCGGCGGCGGCCCCACGCCGCTCTTTGACAGCCCGGTCTTCGATCCCAAGGCCGTCACCGGACAACTCCGGCTCTTGGACGGTGGCTACGGTGCCAGTCAGATGCCCGAGTCGTTCGATTTCGGGCTCGGCGTTTTGCAGGACATGGCCAACACCCGCCGCGATGTTTGCCCCCGCCCGGTCGCAGATTTCGCGCACCGTGGCCTTCAGAAAACCCTTCTCGGCGAAAATCTCGCCGGCAGCTTCCAGCAGGCGATGCCGGGTGTCGTCCACCTCTTGACCCATCGTGCCAGCCTCGGGGTCAAACGTGTGTTTCAATCGCGTATTTGCATCCGTCGAGACTGATTCTACATTGCGGGCCCGGTCCGGCCAAGGCAGATCGCGCGATCTTGGAGGCAGAAGATACCCATGTAGCGCCTGGGTTGAGTCGCCTTCAGCGTCTTGCTAGACTCAGGGTATTGGGGAAAGCTTCGCCGCACGGCAAGGGAGGGTTTGCCATGAACGAGACAATCGATTTTCCGGGGCCGGAATCGCCATGGTTCTTCACGACGGAAGACCACGGCGAGCTTAGCGTCTTGAGATTCGGCTGCCACCTTCCGGAACGAGCGGCCGATCTTGGGCAGGCGCAAAAGCTGTGGGACTTCCTTGAGGGCTCGCACGCCGCTGCGAGAAAAGTCCTCCTCATCACAACACAGCCTGGAAGCCTGTCTCCGGCCAGTTTGGACGAATTCTGGGAGCATGTGCATGGTGATCATGCGAGAATGGGCTTCTCTCCCGGCGAATCGCTGGCCACCGTAGAACTTGCCCGAGAGGGGAACGCATTCCGGCGGTTCGTCGAAGTGATTCGGAGTATCGACGCCTTTTCGATCATGACGATGGAAGGCAAATGTGATCTCTGCTTCCTCGGAACCGCGCTGGCGTGCGACTACCGCATCGTTACGGATGGGACCGTTTTCGTGAATCGCTTTTTTGACTCCGAGGTGACACCCGGCGTACTGCCCTGGTTTCTAGTCAGGTTCATCGGCCAAGGGAGAGCTGCCCAGATCATGCACCAGACCCGGCCCCTCGATGCTCATGAGGCCTACGGTTTGAGCCTGGTCGACGACGTCACTTCCTCTGACGACCTGGAAGCGGTAGCGATGGGCGTCGCCAGGGAATTCGCCGCCAAGCCAGCAAAAGCCCTACGCGCAGTCAAGAAAAGCCTGGCCGCCTCATTTGAGGATCTTCGCACGTACCTTGACCACATCGGCACGGGGTTTCAGCACGTACGGTAGATCTCCTCCGCGAAACGCTGTCATTTGCCCGTACCGGCTGTCGCGTCGCACCGAAGCTCTGTGGGACGGCAAGTGCCGGGCGGTCCGCACTTGTAGTAATTCGGGTATCGACACGGCCGAACGACGCTCGGGCATCTCTTGGGACAGTAATCGTCACAGCAGCCGCACATTGCAGGCAGGCAAAAACCAGGGCATTTCTTCGGACAGTAATCATCGCAGGAACCGCACGTGGGCGGCAAGCAGAAGCGGGGACATTGCTTGGGGCAATAATCGTCAGGACAGCAACAAGTCAGCCGGGAACACTTGGCACAGCAGTCGGTTTTCACGGGGGTACACGCATCGGAGCACGCAACGTCGCGGGCTATCCCGCTTCCGAACGTATAGCCCAACAACTCGAATCCGAACCCTGGCGCACCGCAGCCAACGCTGAGTATCATAGCGCCGAGCCAAATATGCCATTTCATCGCTCAATCTCTCGTTTCTGGGAGAATTGCCGGGTTTGGGACCGCGTGGAGTTGAACCCCCTCGTTCAACTGTGGTCTGGCAGGATCGCCGGCGTTAGGCGGACCAGCCGGCGGCGCGGACGGCACCGGCAGCGGTTCGGCGGGAAGCGGGGCATGATCATCCGGTTGAGCCTCTTCTTGGAAGGGCGTGTCTACTTGACCTGAGAGGGGCGCATCGGGCGCGTAACGCATCCGCCAGCCGCCACCGATGGCTTTGTATACGGCGACAAGGTTCATCGCGATCTTGCCCCGACTTTCGGCCAGGGTGTCCTGCTGCAATACGAGGGTCCGTTGAGAATCGAGGACCCGCTGGTAATCGATCACGCCCTGGTCGTACAGACGCAAGCCTTTTCTCAGTGCCTGCTCGATTTCGTGGACCGCTCGGTCAAGCGATTCAACTCGCTCTTGCTCGTGTAAGAAACTGACGATGGCGTCCTCCACCTCTTTGTTTGCCATCAGAACGGTGTTTTGATAGTCGATCACGGCTTGCTTGAAGCGAGCATCCTCGGCACGAACACTGTTCGCGATTCGGCCGTAATTCAGGATGTTCCACTGGAAGCCGGGTCCCACCCCTCCGGCAAGGCTGCTCCCCCTGAAAATGTCGCTGAATTGCTCGGCGTCGAGAGAGATCATGCCGGAGATTCCAATCCGCGGATAGAACTCGGACGCGGCAATGCCTATGCGGGCGGATTGGACCGCCGCCTCGCGCTCGGCCCGACGGACGTCGGGGCGCCGGCGGAGCAGCTCGGCAGGAATCCCGACGACAACCTGCGGAGGGGCAGTCGGGATCGGCTGCGGCTGGCCGAGTTCCTCTTGGAGATTACGAAGAGGAATTCCCAGCAGGATGCACAGGGCATTCTGAACCTTGCGACGGTTCTCTTCCAATGCGGGGACGAGCGACTCCGTGATCGCAAGGATCGCCTTGGCTTGCCGCACGTCGATCTCGCTCACTACGCCGCCTTGAAAACGCCGTTCGATGATTACCAGCGCCTCCTTCTGGAGCGCGATGTTCTTTCGCACGAGCACGAGGCGCTCTTCAAGAGTGCGCATCTGGATGTAAGCGGCGGCCACTTCCGCTTGGAGAATGACCAACACGTCGTCGTAGTCCTCGATTTGGGCATTCAGGTTTGCATCGGCGGCTTCGATCCCTCGGCGAATCCTGCCCCAGATGTCGAGTTCCCACGCTGCGTCGAATCCCACGGTCCATTCGTCGAACTCCCTATTACCCGGAAACGCCCCGAAGGGGAATGAATTATCGCTGAACTTGTTGCGTGAATAGGCCCCCGTCATTCGTTGTTGCTGTGGGAACAGATTGCCTGCGGCGATTCCTCGCTGTGCGCGAGCTTCCAGGATTCGCAACCCTGCCTTCTTCAGAGGCAGATTCTGCTCGTAGGCGGTGTAGATCAATTCATTGAGGACAGGGTCGTTGAACACCGTCCACCAGTAACTGTAGTCGGTTGCCTCGCTCTTGACGTTCGGGTCGCCGGCGTCGATCCACTCATCTGCAACGGGCGCCGGGGGTCGGCCGTAATTCGGCCCAACCTTCAATCCGTTTTGCCACCACTGGCGGGTGCTTGTGCATCCAGCGAACAGACAGACGGCAATCGCCACACCTGCTATCAGTGTACACCTCTGGGGGGTAGCTTCGTTGGCTCTATCCAAAATGTGGAACCTCATGACGCCGCCTTCTGGAAGACTGGTGATATTGGGTTGTCTAGGAGGAGGCGAATCGGGCATACGACCCTCCTGATTCACAAAACCGGGATTTCCGCGCGGACCCGCCTCATCCGCCTTATCGGCAACCCTCTTTTCGTGGCATGACCGAAAATTCCGTGGACTATACCGATTGACCTAGACGAACAACTGATAAGTCACGTAGAATGACTAAGTAGTCACAAGATTGATCACCCGGTTTCCCATAAGCAACACTCGGGTAAGTTGCGGAGAAAGCCATGACAGAGTTGGCGGAACGGCGGAAAGAGCTTCTCGATTCGATGATGAGAGAAGCCGTCTACGAGGGCGCTGTGGCCGTCTTGAAAGAGCATGGATTGAACGGCACGACGATGGATCGCGTGGCGGCCGCTGCGGGGATGGCCAAGGGCAGCCTCTACAACCATTTTCGCAACAAGCAGGAGCTTCTGGAGTTCGTCCATGACAGGGCGGTCGCTCCGATGCAGGAGGCGCTTGAGGATATCGTCAAGAACAGACTCTGCGCAGCGGAGAAGCTCGCGTCGATTTCCCGCTTGTGGCGTGAGTATCTTGTGAAGCACCATGCGGTGTTCGAGTTCCTCATCAACGACCATGCGGCCAAGCGGCTCTTGAGAGACACGGAACAGACCACTCGTGCCTCCGGGATCAAACAGATTGCCACCATCATTGAGCAGGGCATCGAAGAAGGGGCGTTTCGGCCGGTCGATGCTACTGCGGCTGCGGAAATGTTTGTCAGTGCCTCGATTGGCATGGTGGAACACGAGTTCGCGGCGGGCATAACCAGGCCGGTGGACAAGGCGGTCGACGTGCTGATGGGGGTCTTCTTACACGGCCTGTGTGCGGCCGAAGGGGATTGTCAGGGTTGAGGTCCGAGTGCAACGGATCTCCAGGAACCGTGTACGCTTGGCGGTCGAAGCCCCTGAGAACGTGGGCGTTGACCGGGGAGAAATCTGGCTTCAGAAGCACAAGGATGGCGAATGTGCGACAAAACAGTTGCCGAAATAGCAGTGGTCTCGAAGGCACCCACGGCCAGTCCCAGGGCGCGGCGCTCCGCAGGCACGAGCGGCCGGCCGCCTGTTGAAACTCGGGACCAGAGATTGAGGAAGACCGGAGGAATGAAAATGCTCACCAAAGGTGTAATCGCCGTGGCCGTGACCGTTGTCTTGGCGGGCGCAGGTGTCGGCGTATATTCTGTTTCGCAAACCGGGGACGTGACGCCGGAGAATGCAATTCCAGACGAAACAGGAAAACGCATACCTGTCGTCCTCACGCCCGCAAAGACAATGACTTTTGAAGATCGGATTGTAGTGGCGGGCAGTATCGAGGCAAAGCAGTTCGCACTCGTATCGGCGCGGATACCCGGCACACTGGACGCAGTGTATGTCGATGAGGGGGACTCGGTCGAAGCCGGTAAGACGAAACTGTTTCAGACCGATTCCTTGAAGCTATCCAAGGCCGTGGCCATGGCCGAGCAGGGCCTCAGCGTGGCGGAGTGCTCAGTGAAGGAAAAGGAAGCCAGCCTGGAGCAAGTGCTGGCCGACAAGGAACAGGCGGAAGTGGACCTGAAACGCTACCAAGACTTGGGCCAAGACAATGCCGTTCCGAAACAGTTGGTCGAGCACCAGGAATCGAAGTTCAAGCAGTCATTAGCCATGGTCAAACACGCGGAGGCCCTGCTGGCGCTGGAGAAGAACAAGCTTGAGCAAACCCGCTTGTCATTGACGATGGCCGAAAAGGACCTGGCAGACTCCTTGGTGCTGGCGCCTATCTCAGGGCGTGTGTCGCAGCGTTCCAAGGAACCGGGAGAGATGGCTGGTGCGGGCACGCAGGTGTTGAGGATTGAAGATCTGTCCGTCGTCGAGATATCAGCGTTCCTCCCGGAGCAATACTACGCCCGAGTCGTCGCTGGTCAGACAGAAATGCGCGTGCGCGTCGCCGGCATGGACTTGGGCACTCGACACGTAACTTACAAGAGCCCCACGGTTGATCCGAAGCTTCGCACGTTTGAAGTCGAGGGGACCGTCGAATCTCCGCCGGCCGGTCTGGTCCCCGGGTGTCTGGCAGAGATAACCATCGTCATGGATGGCCGGTCGGGCGTGGGGGTGCCGACTGCCGCCGTCCAACGGCGCGGCGGGGGTTCCGTCGTGTTCGCCGTCGACGGAGAACAGGCACGGACGATTCAGGTCAAGACGGGTCGCGAAATGGACGGATGGACGGAAATCGCCGAAGGTGAGTTGCCGGCTGCCACCCCCGTGGTCACGATGGGACAGCACTTGGTTGAGGACGGCACGCCGGTTTCGGCCGTCAAGGAGGTCGCGCGATGATCCTCTCGGACGTTTCCATTCGCCGGCCGATTGCGATGGGCTGCTTGATCATCGGGCTGGCGCTGCTGGGACTGAACGCCTACCGCAAGATGGGCCTGGAACTGATGCCCAAGGTGGACGTGCCCTACGTCACGGTGGTGACGATCTATCCGGGCGCGTCGCCGGAAGAGCTTGAGACGGATGTCGCCAAACGCATCGAAGACGCGGTCGTCTCGATTGACGGGCTGAAGCACGTCAACTCCACCTGCATGGAAAACGTATGCCAGACGCTGCTGGAGTTCCAGTTGGACGTTGACGTGGACATTGCGGCGATGGACGTGCGGGAAAAACTCGATCTGATCCGCGCCGACATGCCCGAAGACGTTGAAGACCCGATCATTCAGAAATTCGACATCAACGCCAAGCCGATCGTCACGTTGGCGCTCTCCGGTGAGGCGCCGCTCGACGAACTCTACGACTTTGCCGATAACACGCTGCGCGACCGAATCACCGTGATCTTGGGCGTGGCCGACGTGCAACTGATCGGCGGTGCCGAGCGCGAGGTCCACGTCGAATTGGACCGAAACAGGGTGGCCGCTCGCGGTCTGACGAGCATGCATGTGGTCCAAGCCATTCAGCAGGCAGTGCGGACGATTCCCTCCGGGCGAATACGCCAGCAAGCTACCGAATATGCCGTCAAGTTCGACGCCGATTACGATGAGGTCGCCGGGTTGGCTAGCCTTGAGGTTGCGAACAGAGCCGGACAGCGGTGCCACATCGGAGATATCGGCCACGTGTCGATGGCCACCGAGGAGTTGCGGCAGGCGGCGAAGATCGACGGGAAATCGTGTATCGCCATTAAGGTGGTCAAGAAGTCCGACGCCAACGCGGTGCGGGTCGCCAATGCCGTGCGGGAAGCCATGGCCGAGTTGGACGCGGAGTTGCCCGGCGGCATGGAACTCGTCTGGGTGGACGACGACGGCCGATTCATTGAGGCAAGCAACGAGAGTACCTGGATCAACGTTTTTCAGGGCATCCTGCTGACGGTGGCGATTCTGTTTGTGTTTCTCTACAACCTCCGTTCGCTGTTCGTCGTGGCCGTCACCATGCCCTTGACAATCGTCATCGGTCTATTCTTTATGCAGATGGTGGGCTACACCCTGAACGTCTCCACGTTGATCGCCATTGCCATGTCAGTGGGAATCCTGGTCACCAACTCGATCGTGGTGCTGGAAGCCATCGTCAAGCGGTTGGATGCCAGCGGCGATCCCAAGG
Organism: Planctomycetota bacterium; assembly: GCA_043824335.1. Taxonomy (GTDB): domain Bacteria; phylum Planctomycetota; class Planctomycetia; order Pirellulales; family Thermoguttaceae; genus JBDRTC01. The sequence goes on from JBDRTC010000212.1 coordinate 8,760, forward strand.
AGGCTGCTCGCCTGGGGGCCAGCGAGGCGTTTATCGCCGTGTTGGCCAGTGCGGGGACGAATGTTGTGGTGCTATTCCCCCTGGCAATCATGAGAACTCGCGTCGGGCTCTTTATTGGACCGCTTGCCTTGACCATGTTCATCATGACGGTCGTCTCCCTGTTCATCTCCTTCACCCTGACACCGATGTTGTGTTCGCTGATTCTGAAACCCCGGCAGGAAGAATCACGTTCTCTCCTGGCACGGATGGAGCGAGGCTGGAACTGGGGGTTCGACCGACTGCTTGCCGGGTATCGAACCCTTCTCCAATTCAACGAGCGACGACGATGGGCCGCAGTGCTCACGTTGTTGGGCGTGAGCGCGATCTTTGTGCATTCTCTTCTGCTGGGCGGGAAGCTGGGAACCAGCGCCTTCCAAGAAGCGGATATGGGGCAGGTCTACGTGCGGCTGGAGTTCCCCACTCGCTACAATCTTGCCCAAACCACTCGGAGAGTGGATGAAGCGGAAGCCAGAGTCAAGGACTTGCCCGAATTGCGGCACGTTCTCAGCACGATCGGCAGGATCGAAGCCGTTCTGGGACAGTCCAGCGAGGGAGTCTACCTAGCGCAGATCCTGATGAAGTTTTCAGAGCGTGACGAACGTGCTCTTACCATCGACGAGTTGCAGGACATGGTCCGCTCGCGCATGGAGGGTTTTCCCGACGCGATCATTGGGGTCAGCCAGCCGTCGCTTGTCGGAGGCCAGAGTAATCCCGTGGAACTGGAGATTGCTGGTGACCAGTTGGAGACTCTTGATTCGCTCGTATTGAAGACCCATGAATTTGCCGAGGCGATGCCCGGTCTCCTCGATCCAGATACGAGCGTGCGCCCCGGCAAGCCCGAAATCCGCATTCTACCCCGCAGGTCCGTTCTGAGTGACCTCCAGGCGCCCGCCGTGGGCATGGGCATGGCGCTGCGAGCCAATATCGAGGGAATCAAGGCCGGCACCTACAAGCAAGCTGCCCGGAACTACGATATTGTCGTCAAGCTGGCAGAAGAACAGGGCAAGGATCAGGTCGAGCAGTTCCTGTTCCCCGGAACCGATGGACATCCGGTTATTCTGGCCAGCCTCGGCGAAGTGGTTGAAATGGAAATGCCCATCCAGGTAACCCGCAAGGATAAGCGGCGTGTGGCAAAACTCTATGCCGGATTGGATAAGAGTCTGCCGCTTGGGACCGCCGTGAACGAGATCAGCACGACTATTGACGAGCGGGTCGGGCTTCCGCCGGGATACGACTATTCGTTTGCCGGGCACTACGAGTTCATGGCCGAAGGTCAACAGGGTCTGCGTGAAGCCGGGATCATCTCGATGATCCTGGTGGTCCTCACGTTGGCGGCCATTCTCGAATCCTTCCGGCAGCCGGCACTCATCTTGGTTACCGTACCCCTGGCCTTGATCGGCACGGTTTGGGCATTGGCAGCCTCGGGAGAGAGCTTCAGCATCTTTGTCATCATGGGTATCGTGATGATGATCGGCATCGTGGTTAATAATGCCATTCTGATCATGGATCAGGTCAACACGCATATCAAGGAAGGAGTTCCCCGCCACGAGGCGATGATCTCGGCAGCTTGCGAACGCTTTCGGCCCATCGTGATGATCACGTTTGCCGCCGTGCTCGGCATGATGCCTCTGGCGTTGGGTCAGGGCATTGGTGCCGAAATGCGCAACGGAGTTGGCATCGCATCAGCGGGCGGTATCCTGGTCTCCGGCGTGCTCACGCTTATCGTGATGCCTATCCTGTACGACCTGTTCACGCGAAAAGAGAAGACAGCCAGTTGACAAATCCCAGCCTGGTCGCTACGGATTTCCACAAGCCGTCATAATCTGCTATCGCTGATGGAAGGCTGCCCCGGGCTCTGTTCCGGCACGGCCGCCGTGCGTTCAAAGCCCGCCCCCGTCGAGGGCGGCAAGTGGTACCTGGTTTCCGTCGGGTACCGCACCGAGGGCTTTGGCCAGCGCGGCAAGTACAGCGGCGTGGACTCGTCTGTGGCCGTCACCTGGAATGACGCCGCCGGGAAGCAGATCGGCTCCTCGCCCGGGATCAGCTTCCCCTACCATCCCGTGGACTGGGACCTGGGTGATCGCTTTTTCCTGGCTCCCTCCGGGGCCGCGCAATTGGTCCTGACCGCCAGACTTAACAATCACTCCCAGCAGCAGATCGGTAAGAACATTCCCTCCGCCCTGTGGCTGGACGGCTGGCAGATTCGCCGGTACAACCCACCGCCCACACCCCGGTGGGCACTCGAGAAGGTTCCGCGCATCGTCGAAGGGGGCTTGAGCACCTCCCGTGCCCAGGCCTACCAACTCTCCAGCCAGAACATGGCGGGCGGCAAATGGAGCTCCATCGTGACTGACCCCCAGGCCACCTACGACTCGGTCATCTCCAGTCCCGAGGACGTAGGGAGAGGCATCATGGCCCATTCGCCCTATTTCACCAACGCGCCGCCGGGACTCTATCGCGCCCAGATACGCTCGAAGGTGGCCACGAACACCGGCGACGTGCAAGCCGGAGCCCTGGATGTGTTCTCCGAGTTCGCCAGCACGCGGGCTGAACTCCGCCTCTTTCCCAAGGACTTCCCGGCGGCCAACACCTATCAGGAGTTCCCAGTAGACTTCGTCCTGCGCTCGGCCGGGTACTGGGGCTTTCGGGTCTACACGCAAGGCAACCAAACCTTCACCGCGGACATCGTGAAGATTTTCCCCCTCGCTTTGCTGGAGGACAAGCAACTCCTGGAACTCTACCCCGGCAGTGAAGGCGATATTCCTGCCGATATCCAGCCCCGCCGCAACGCCCACCCTTTCACCGGCTTGCTTGTCGCCGGGCTCTTGTACGACTACTACCGCATCGTGGATGCTCACCACCTCGGCGGGTACGACATGAAGCTGAAGATGGTCCCCATCCGGAAGGGCCGCTCCCAGGTCTTCGTGGGCTTTCCCGAGACCGCCCCGGACCTGTTCGATCACAACGTTATCTACCTGTGCGGCGCCGACCTCACCGCGCTCACGCTGCGCCAGAAGAACATGCTCGCCGAGTACGTTCGGCGCGGCGGCGGGCTGATCGTCTTCGGCGGCCACAAGGCTCTGGACCGGGCCGGTCTCAAGGGTTCGCTCCGCGAGGAGGTTCTGCCCGTCACGGGCGGCGCGGGCCTCCCGCCGCTGGTGACCCTGCCTGGCGGCGCGCCGCTGGTTCGGGGTGCTTCTCACCCCGTTACCCAGTTCGCCGACTTCGACTCCCCGCCGGTCTGCTTCTACGTGCATGACCTCGAGGCCCGACCCGAGGCGCAGACCATCATCACGGTCGGCGGCAAGCCCGGCCTCGTCGTCGGCAAGTGCGGCAAGGGCCGCGTCGCCGTCATCGGCATGACCTGCTTCGGCGCGCCCGCCGAAGCGCAGACGCCCTTCTGGCAGTGGCGATCTTGGGTCCTGCTGCTGCGCGACTTGGCCTGGTGGGCCGCCGGTCAGGACGAGCATTTCTAGCTGTTGGCGTTCACGTGAGAGAAGGTTTGCCAGCCGCCTGGCACGGCAACGATACCCGTCGGTTGCGACAGCCCAGGCGGAACCGGCCAAATTCGGGTCGGGACTGCGCCTGGAGCTCCGCGCCACCCGTTTACACTATCATCGTTTTCAGGTGCTCGGTTCCGATGCTTCCTTCCCTGCAGAAAGAGGTGACGGTGAAGCCGGCGGAGTGCCTGGCCTGGACATCGAGCGCTTCAGACAACGGAACGCCGCAGGAGTCCCTGATCGTTTCCATGATGGCCTTCCTGGCGGCTTGCGTGGCCGGGTTGTCGGAAACCGGCACGTCGACGTCCACAGGTATCCCCTCCACCACGCCCTCGTTCAGTCTCCTCATCGGCAAGCTGGCCGCTTTGCCCGATGCAAGATTCCAAGCCATCGCCAGCGACTCCCGCGTTGGACCTGAGTAGTCAACGAGCCAGTCCATGGCGTCGCTGGCTTTCACGGGCGCTCCGGTCAGCAACATTTTGACGAGCTTAGGCCACTGCGACCGGCCGGTTTTCCTGAACGGCCAGTGGCAGCCTTCCATGCCCGGTACGACGGGCAGCGTCACCTCCGGCATTCCCAGGACTGCGTCCTGGACGGCTACCAGGTAGTGACAGTGCATGAGCAACTCCAGAAAACCGCCCAGGCAGCGTTTGCCACCCGCGAAGCCCACCGAGACTTTGAACTCGTCAGAGAGCCGCCTGGCTGTCGCGGACCAGGTGGCGGCCACCCGGCGTCCTTCGTCAACATTATCCAGAGCGGGAAAGAACTCGCTCGTGTCTGCACCCACCATCTGCGTGGCCAGGTGGAAATCGCCGGTCACAATCAGACTGGCGATTCCTTCTGCCTTGAGCCAGTCGATGGCCCGGTTCAATTCGGCATCCACGTCGCCGTTGTAGGTTTCCCGGCTGATCGTGATGACTCCCACGTTGCCGTCATGCTCGGCGTTGACGTACAACTGCTGCCACTCGGGGCTGCCCAGAGAGTCGAACACGGCCGGATACCAGCAGCTACGGGCCGCTTCGGGGTGGAGCCGGTGATAGGCTTCGACCCTTTTGATCGCCGCCTCGGCCCCCACGCTCCGGATCATGGCCAGGATGCCGCGGCGGAACTGCGCGCATAGCTCGCCGATCGCGTTGATGTGGGAGAGGTGGCCTCTCTGCTCGTAAAGCAGCAGGCTGGTCATCTGGAACAGCGGGCCCTGGATCCAGTTGGTGAACTCCTCCTCTGCCTCGTCATCCATAGGCCAGTTGACCAGGGGTCGGAAATGGTTCGGCGGATACCAGTCCTGGCCGGTCTCTTGCCGCTCGTCCAACTCCGGTGTCGGCCTGAACAACGCCCCGTATTTCTCACCCAGGTGATGCAGGCACGACCACGCCAGGAAATTCGCTCCCTTGGCGCCGATGACGTCATGGGCCCTGAACGGATTCGGCCCCGCAAGCTTCCTGATGTACTTGTCGATTCTCCAGAAGGGCATGTTGGTTGCCCGGTGATACCTCAGGCCCGCCAGCGTCAGCCCGCAGAACAGCACATCCAAAACAAACGACCAGTCGTCACTGACCGGAACCGGGACCAGGCCCAGCGCCCACAGAAGCTGGGTAACGGAGGAAGTCTCGTCCTCAACAATCTCCCATACCTTGTTGACCTCATGAGGAAAAGCCGGGTGTGCCACGCCCACGCCCAACTCGGAACTCGGAAAGCCAGACGTGACCGAGCGGATTTCTATCCCCGGAAACGCTTCCCGGAATATTTTGTAGTGGGCTCGCTTGACCTCAAGAACCTCCGGAATCGCTTCCAGAAGAAAACGTGGGCGAAGATTCTTAAGGGCCTCTGGAAGGCTGGTCCCGTCGTAGGTCATCCTGACGATGTTCACCATGACGCGATCGGCACGCTCTTTGCCGACTGCCTCCACCAGCCCCGGGTAATGCGGGCCGATCCCATCGGCCGTTCTGGGACGACTGAGGCTGATCGACTTGACGCCAAAAGGCTCAAGCCTGGAAGTGAGCTGCATCAGCTTCCCGGCTCCCACGATTCCGTTGGCTCCGGAGACCACCAGTGAGCCACGCTCATCCGGGGCACCGAACACCCGGTCCACCAGATCGCCAGCGTCGACGGGAAGCCTGCCGTTGCGAAAAATGTCCGTGACCGAACCAAGTCCCAGTGTCTGGAGCGTTGACTGTCTGATCGACTTTGTCATTTCGACTCACCTCCTTCCGTGACACGGAAGAGGGCTGCGATACCCATGTCTCCTGCGGCACAGCCGATCAGCAGCACGTGGCCGCCTCCCAAATCCACGGCTTCTTCCAGACCTTCGATCAACAGCCTGGTGAGAGTCGGACCCTGGGGATGTCCCCATACGAGCGAGCAGCCCGTCTTGTTAACCCTGGCCCAGTCGTACTGCATCACTTTAGAGAAAATGGCATCGTTCACGGCAAACGGGTTGTGGCTCTTGACCACCGCCACGTCTGCCATGGTGAAACCGGTCTTCGTGAACAGCTTCTGCACGGCAAGCGTGGGAGCCTCCGGCATCAAGGCCGGATGGGTCCTCGCTTCGGCTTTGGCGACAAACTGAATGACAACCTCAGGCCGCGGGCTGAGTTCTCTGGCTTTCTCCGGGGTCGTCACCAACAGCGTAGCCATCCCATCTGCCGCATGCGTCTGGGTTCCCGTCGTCACGCACGTATCCAGCTCGCGCATCTGGCGAAGATCGTCCAATGTCAGTTTGCCGACCCCGATATCATCCTCGATCCTGCCAAGAAAGCGGCCTTGCACATTCAATACTTCGAGCGGCACGAGGATCCGATCGAGAAACCCAGATGCCTTGGTTTCGAAGTATTGCTGATACCGGCAGATGGTGAGCTCTTCCACTTCCTTTCGGTCAAGACGATGCTTCCGCGCAGCATTGCCGGCCGTGGCGATCATGGCCTGGCCCGTGGCCGGATCGAAGCCGAAATTATCCCACGGTTCACTCAGCGCCATCGTTTTCTGGTGCGCCCGCCGTTCTGGGAACACGCCCACCGGCGAATCGCTGGTGCGGTCGAAGGTCAACACACCCACGACGTCATTAGCTCCGCTCTGGACTTCCGCACCGGCAAGCAGGACGGCCTGGAGCCCGGTCGCACAGGCCTGCTCCACATGAAATCCCGGTACGCGGTGCCCCAGGCAGCTCGCCACCAGTGGTGCATTCCAGAACTTCCAGTGCCATGGCACGGTGGAGCCGATGATCAGATACTCCAACTCGCTCTTCGCGATCCTTCTGATTCCGAGGATCCGGTTCATCGCCTCGCCGGCAAACTGGCCGATGTTGACCTCTGCCAGCGCTGACGTCTGCCACGCAGGGAAAAAGCTGCTCCCCCAGGTCCCGTACGGTATTCTCGCTTTGGGGAACATCTCGACATTCTCTCTCATCAATCCCTCCTCCGTAGACAGCGTGATAAACGATGCAACGGCTCCCGAGAGGGTTGCGGCGACGTGGCCAAGTGGTCCGCGGAGCATCTACCACCGACCCTGGCCAGAAGATTCAACGCCCCCCAAGTATCTCGGAGTATCCTCCAAACCGGTTTCAATGCCTCGTGGGGCAGTTGATCGGAGCCATTGATCACGAATAATGCAGCGACAAATCTTGCGCAAGTCGTCCGGCAGACGCGGCGACTGCCCGCCGACTGATGAGAACTCACACACGCGCCGCAAGACGCTAGAATACTGCTTCCGAGCGGGATGTCAAGCTGCGCGCCCTCACTTTGCCGCTTCACTCACTCCTTCGCTCTCTGCCCTACTTCCTCTTCACCTCCACGACCACGCCTCGGATTGCGTTGACGCCTTGGCCGGAGTCCCGGTTTCTGTTCTCGTGGAAGACGTAGAGCAGTCTGCCCGGCGCAATCTCGCGGATCGCGGTGTAGGCGTCGGTGTTGGTGCCGTCGTGGATCGTCGTGCGCGCGGTCCAGCGACGTCCTTCGCCATCGACGGAGAACATGACGTGTGCCCCCGGTCGACCGAAGGAAACGGCGAGGATGCCGTTGGCCATGAGCACCATGTCGGGAAACACACTCGCCGAATAGAACGGCAGCTCGTGGGGATCGCTCCACGTCTTTCCGGCGTCGGCCGACCGACAGACCCACATGGGCAGGTTGCTGCTGACGCGCATCACGCACAGCAAGTCGCCGTTGGAAGTGCGGGCGATTACCGGCTCGCAGCATCCCTCACCGGGTGCGTCCAGGCTGAAAGCCATGGTCGAGTAATAGTCCCAGTTCGTGCCGCCATCGGTCGAGCGAACAAGCAGGCTCCGGTACTTGGCATCGCGCTCGAAGTAGCCGTACATCGTCGCGAGGAGCGATCCGTCATCCACTTCCAGGATCGAGCGCGCGAAGACCATGTAGGCATTGCCCTTGGTCCACGGCTTCACCGGCTCGGGGAACGTGACCTTGCCGACCGACCAAGTGTAGTTCCGCCCGTCCTCTGAATGCCCCACGTCGCAGGACAGCGTCTTCCCGTCAATGGGACGACAAAAGTAACGAAGCCAGACACAAGTGCCGTCTTTGCGCCGGATCCAGGAATGGCCGCCCCCTTCGCCCCCGTGGAACACGAGCGGCTCGTCCCAGCTCTCCCCGCCGTCCTCAGTCCAGACGCACGCGACGTCGCAGTCATCGGGCTCGAGCGATGCGTCGGGGCTAGCCCAGATCGCGACGAACAGCTCCTTCTCTCTGAGTTGCTTCAGCGTGGGAAAGTTGTAGTGGCTCGGCGAGCTGCTGATTGTGAAGGGCTTGCCGACTGTTACCTGGATCTGTTCATCGCCAAACGTTTCCATCTTGCTCTCCAGCTTGCGATCTGCTTCTCCGAAGTCGACCGTCTCCTCGTTCACCGACACTGAAAGCACCTCCAGTTCCATTGCGGAATGCTTCGCCCACGGATCGCCGATCACGAGCGTGTCGGGGCCCAACCCTCCGCTGAGCGTCTCGCCTTCCACGGCGCGTGGCGACAAGATCGTCTCGCCGTTGCCGTCACGGACTGACAGCAAGTATCTGGCGTCTCGACGTTCGAGGCGGAACGTGTACGTGGCCTCGGGCGACATGGCCACGCCGGTCCTTGCCCAGCGATGCACCCATTCCTTCCCATCCCAGTTCACATAGTCGCCTGGCCCTTGCACGGTCACGAGCGCATGGTCGCCCCGGGCAACGCCGAGCCACCCGTACGGGTACCAGTACGCCTTATACTGGGCATCGCAGACCGCACCGATGTTTCCTTCCACTGGCAGTGGTCCCTTGCACGCCCCGAGCAGGATGCCGCCCGTGCTGTCTGACCGCGCCCCGCGGACCGCGACCTCGAAGACATAGTTCCCTTCAACCGGTACCGTGCGTTGCAGGAAGCAGACTGAATTCGGGAACGGCGACTTGAGAACGGCGCGCGATTTCTCCACAACCTCCATCGAGCCGCCGACGCCTACGACCGCAGTCCACTCTTTTCGGACGCCGAAGGATGCGGCTGAAAACGTTTCTGCTCGGGCCGCTTGTGCCGCCGGGAAAGCTGATGCCAGGACGAGCACCGTGAATCTGTTCGCGAATACCATCTCAATCAGCACTCGCTTCTACTCCTTGCGTGCGGTCCAGGTCACGTCCAAGAGCCGAGATCGCCAGCATAGTGCCGGCCGGCCGGCCCTGCAAGGGGCGCTCCCGGAGACGTTCATAGTGCTCCGATTCATCGGGGGTTCTCGGGAATGGAGATCGTCGTCGTGCGCACCCCCCCGGTTTTGTTCAGTGATCCAAGAAAGCTAATTCGGGGGAGCCGGTTCTCAGTCCGCGATGGTCCCCAGGGGGGACATCGAAGTCAGGGCCCCCAAAACCGGACAAGCCGGGGCTGTCAACGCGGCCCCTCGGGGAAGTAAGGCTGCACGTGGGCGAAGTTGTAGATCAGCTTCTGGCCGATTCTGCCGCCCGGCTCGGAAGGGCTCTTCCAGTCCATGACGCTGACCTTGGCCGTCGGCGCCTTCGCCCGAAATACCCGCCAGATATAGTTGAACCAGGCCCAATGCTCCGTGCTGTAGGGGCCATGGGCGTGGCTGTAGCAGTTGTGGCCCACGTGGTTGAAGCATTTGTCCTCGATCAGCTCGATCCCTTCCGGCCCCGTGTAGAGGTGGTTCGCGTAGGGATAGAACGCTCTATCCTTGTACTCGGGCGTGGCTGCCAGCTTGCGGATGGCCTGGGCGTAGGCCGCGCAGTAGTCTTCCGAGTTGCCGAACTCGTCGGCCGGCAGCTTGCCCACGTCGAGCTTTACGCGCTGCCGGTGCCTCGCCAGATCGAGCGGTGTTTGCCCGGTGACCTGCCAGCGCCCCTTTCCCGGCTTGCCAACCCCGGCCTCCAGCACGGCCCCGTCCGGCAGGGGACGCATCAGCCCACAGTCGGCCGTGACGACCACCCAGCCGGGCTCGGGCAGGGCGTTGGCCTGCACCTTGGGCTTGTCGAAATGGGTTGTGTCCTTTCCCAGGGCCGCTGCGGTGGCCTTGTAGTGGGTCAGCACGTCGTCGTGCATGAGCGCTCGGCTGTAAACACGGACCTCGTCGATCTCCCCCGCGAAGAAGTCCCGGCCCAGCCCCTGGCATCTGCCGATCCAGAGCGGTAGGCCTTCACGCTTCGGCGCGAACCCCGAGAAGACCGCGAGCACCTGCCCATCCCCGTAGATCGTGGCTTGCCCACCGCGGAAGCTTACGGCCAAGTGCGTCCACGTGCTTTTGGCCGGGCGTGGGAGCTGGCCGTGCCGACTTCCTTCGCCGTCGGCCAGGTTCACCAGGAAGATGGCGTCCTGCTCTTGCCTGTGATAAGTGTTGAATGCCAACGTCAGCCGGATGTCCTTCCAGGAGCCGCTTGCGCTCCAGTCGACCAGGCCGCCCTGCCAGCTGCTCGGCCGGAACCACAGCTCGAAGGCGCCCTCGTTCCGCCCGGCAAAGTCGGCGGTGGGGGCAATCTCGACGTAGTCGTTCTCGCCGTCCAGGCGCAGGGCAAACCCGTCGCCGCGCTGGACGTACCCGGCCCCATGAATCGTCCCATCGTGCCCCTGCCCGGAGCCATCCTCAGCAACGGGGCCCTCACCCTCGTCGAATCGGAAATGGGCTACCAGCCCCGGCTCGGCCCCCAGCGCAACCGAAGCGCACAGACCCAGGAGAGCCACCGCCACCGCGCAAAGTATGTTACGGGCAACCATCGCGGTCTCCTTCTTTGTATCGAGCCTATACTTCTCCGCGACCTTGCCCCTGTTGTGGCACGGCCTCCCGACCGCGTCACGTTCGACGTAAGCCATTGCGTTCGAAGACCTTCGGTCGCCCCGTCGGCGGGGTCGGGAGACCGGCGCGGAACAGCGGCCCTCGTCAGCCAACATGGCACTGGAGTAAACCGGCCGGGTGGCCCTGGGCGGTTGCTCGCCCAGGGCTCCCTCAGAGCCAGACGTGCGCAATTGACGCATCCGGTTCCTCAAGTTACGCGTTCGCTTCACGATGGTACACCGAATGTACCACGACTGCCATCGGGAGGGGACAACCGGCTACCAGACGCCCTGAAACGCCGTCTCTCGCGATAGCCCGACTTCGCACGGGTGAGACACAGCCCAACTCACACCCTACACCACACCCTGTTGCAGCATGGCGTCGGCGACTTTGACGAATGCGGCCACGTTGGCTCCCTTGACGTAGTCCGTCGTGTCGCCGTTCTTGCCGTAGCGAACGCAGTTTTCGTGGATCGAACGCATGATGCGCTGAAGCTGCTCGTCCACGTCCTGCCGCGAGCGGCGCAGGCAACCGCTGTTCTGGGACATTTCCAGTCCGGAGACCGCAACGCCGCCGGCATTGGCTGCCTTGCCCGGCCCGTAGAGAATCCTGGCGTCAAGGAAGACGTCGACCGCCCCGGGCGTGGAAGGCATGTTGGCGCCTTCAGATACGCAAATGCAGCCGTTCTTGAGCAGTGTCTTGGCGTCGTCCTCGTCGATTTCGTTTTGCGTTGCGCTTGGGAAGGCGAGGTCGCACTTCACGCCCCAGGGCTTCTGATCCGGATAATACTCTGCGCCTTTGAAGTGTTCCGCGTACTCGCGGATCCGGCCTCGGCGTGCGTTTTTCAGGCCCATGATCCAGGCCAGCTTTTCCTCGTCGATGCCGCTGTTGTCCACAATGGTTCCACCCGAATCCGACATGGTAATGACCTTTGCACCAAGCTGGAGCAGCTTCTCGATCGTATACTGGGCGACGTTGCCCGTGCCGGACACTGCCGCCACCTTGCCTCCAACGCTGTCACCGCAGGTGGCAAGCATTTCTTCGGCAAAGTAGACTGCCCCATAGCCGGTGGCCTCCGGTCGGATCAGGGAGCCGCCGAAGTTGATGCCCTTGCCCGTCAAGACGCCGCAGAACCGGTTGGCCAGCTTCTTGTACTGGCCGAACAGGTAGCCGATCTCGCGGTCGCCCACGCCAATGTCGCCGGCCGGCACGTCCGTGTCGGGGCCGATGTGGCGAAACAGTTCGCTCATAAAGGACTGGCAGAACCGCATTACCTCACCGTCACTCTTGCCTTTGGGGTCGAAATCCGAGCCCCCTTTGCCGCCGCCCATATACAACGTTGTCAAGGCGTTCTTGAAGATCTGTTCGAAGGCGAGGAACTTCAGCACACCCAAATTGACGGTAGGGTGAAATCGCAGTCCGCCCTTGTAAGGACCGATTGCACTGTTCATTTCCACTCGGAATCCGCGGTTGATATGCACTTCGCCACGGTCGTCCACCCAAGGCACACGGAACATGATCACCCGTTCGGGTTCCACCAGTCGCTCCAGGATCTTCGCTTCCTGATAGGCCGGCTCTGACTCGACCACGGGCATCACCGAATCGACTACCTCCCGGACCGCCTGATGGAACTCTACCTCTCCCGGGTTCTTGGCCACAATCGCGTCCATGAAGTCGTCAACCGCGGTCGAGGTTGTGTGACGCGCTTTCTGGGGGACGGTGGTCTTTGTCGCGGATTCGAGCATTGGTTTCCTTTTTCCTTTTTTGCCGTGATAAGTCTTGTCGTCAGACGTATTTCGAGCCGCAGGTATCGCATCAGCTACCCGGAGCCTGTTTTGGACCGGCACCGGGTTGCCACACGATAGGATCTAAGTGCTGGTCGATGCGTCGCAGAAACGATGAATATAGTCGAGATAGTGTTTTAGCAGCCACATCTTCTCCAAGAACTCCGGCCAGCCGCAGGACGGCGTAAAGCCCTCACTCATTGCCGGCAGCACCATCCCTCCAGGGGTGACGCCTTCCCGGAGTTCGTTCCACAGGTCCGCCCAGACTTTCTGGGCATCGCCGTTTACGCTGGCGACAACGTAGCGGAAGTTCTTCAGCGCGCTCTCGGCGGAGCGGTCCTTAGTGTTTAGCACTTCTCTTAAGCGGTCTTCCTCGGGTAGTTGAAATGTATTGCGCATGTTGCTTCCTCCATCTTGTAGGCCACCTACTCACGCGCCAGGTTGGTCCGCACGTTGTCCCTCCAGTTCCGCGAACTCTCCCGGCACCAAGCCAGTCGTGTGGAAGCAATATCCGTGCCGGAAGGGCAACGTGCGAGACGGCATAACTCGCAAGTGGTTTCCAGCATGGAGGATAGGACGACCAGATCGGTCATCCCGCGATCCCGTGGCGAATAGTCCCTGGTGGCAGAACACCAGGGCTTTTCACGCACACGGGCGGGGAGGAGCACTTAACTTGTTTCCGGACCATGACTTACGATGCTGGTCAGGCATTGAACTCTGCTGGTGCCCAAGCAACAGAAAACGGGGTCATTCTCCGGTTGGCCCGAGGTTGTACTTCTTGATCCGATGGCGCAACGTGTTGCGACTGATGCCAAGCTTCTCTGCGGTGCGGACTTGGTTATACTCGCATTCTTGCAGCGCTCGGTTGATGAGTGCCTCCTCGACCAGGTCCATGATATTGGCGTGGGCCCGCTGGTCATCGGCTAACCGGAGAATCTCCGGAACGAGGTCTGCAAGGCGTTGCTTCAAGCTGTGGATCGTCTCGTCCTGCCTGCCCGCCTGAGGAGTGCTTTCCTGCCCGGCCTCGAACTGTACGTGTTCCGCGAGCAGCACATCTCCTCCCTTGCACATCAACACTGCTCGCCGAAGGTGGTTTTCCAGTTCGCGCACGTTTCCGGGCCATGCGTAGGATTGCAGCTTGCGAATCGTCTGGTCGGCAACGTAATGAACCGACTTGCCGTACTCCTCGGAGAAGCGCCCGACAAAGTACTTCACCAGCGCCGGGACGTCATCCTGCCGTTCGCGGAGGGGAGGCAATTGGATGGAGATGACGTTCAGGCGGTAGTAGAGGTCCTCGCGGAACCGACCTTCCTCGATTTCTCTTTCCAGGTTCTTGTTCGTGGCCGCCAGAATCCGCACGTCAACGCGGATGGTGTCCGTGCTGCCGAGGCGTTCGAATTCTCCTTCCTGAAGCACCCGCAACACCTTGGCTTGGGTCGTCAAAGACATGTCGCCGATTTCGTCGAAGAAGAGCGTGCCGGTGTGACATCGCTCGAACTTGCCGACGTACGAGCGGTAGGCGCCGGTAAACGCACCTTGCTCGTAGCCGAGCAGTTCACTCTCGAAGAGTGCATCGGGGACCGTCGCGCAGTTGACGGCCATGAACGGTTTGTCTTTCCGGTGGCTGTGATGATAGATGGCCCGTGCCACCAGCTCCTTGCCCGTGCCGCTCTCGCCGGTAATCAGCACCCCAACGTCTTTCTCGGCCACTTGGCCAATGAGCTTGAAGACCTCCTGGATTTGGGGGCTGGTCCCCACGATTCTCACCAGGCCGCCCATGGGGGGCAAGATCCTGGTTACCGAACTGGGCAGACCGACGATTTCCTTCATCAGGCGGTTGACTTCCAGGGCATCGGCGGCCAGTCGTTTAAGCCCCTCAGTGTCGAACGGTTTCAACAAATAGTCATACGCGCCGAGCTTCATCGCCTCGATGGCCGTTTCGGTGGTTCCATAGGCCGTCATCACGATTACAGGAGTTTTGATCTGGGCGTTCTTGATCTCGACCAGGGTTTCCAACCCGTTCAGTCCCGGCATTTTGTAGTCCAGCAGGATCAGATCGAACGGCTCGGCCTTGACCCGCTCCAGGCCGGAGATCCCGTCCGTCGAGGACGCCACCTCATGGCCCTGTCTGACAAACAGCCGGGTGAGGAAGTGAATCAGCCCTTCGTCGTTGTCGACAATCAGGATTTTGCCCATTCCTCTGTCTCTTTCGTATCCTTCATGCAGGCGCTACGGGCAGGTGAACGGAAAAAGTCGTGCCGGCCCCGAGTTGCGTGTTGACGTGCACGGTGCCGGCATGGCGCTCGATAGTGCCTTTGATGATTGCCAGCCCCAGTCCTGAGCCTGCCGCTTTGGTAGTGAAAAAGGGTTCAAACAGGCGATCAAGATCTTCTTCTTGGATGCCCGGGCCGGTGTCGGAAACGTCGATCCGCACCCAAGTCGGACCGAGGGAGCCGGGCTCGGTGGCATCGGCGGCGACGGAAATGGTCAGCCGGCCGCCGTCGGGCATCGCGTCGAGCGAGTTGACCAGAAGGTTGACCAAGACCTCGCCCAACTGCCGCACGTCGCCCTCGACCTTGGGTAGTTCAGTGGCGATGCACTTGTGAATCTCGACTTCCTGCTGGTTCGCGCGCGGCCGGATCACTTCCAGCACGTCGTCGACCAGTTGCATGAAATCGAGGTCCGCAAGGACGGGCTCTTGCGGGCGCGCGAAGTCGAGGAAATGGTTGATCGTGTTTTCAATCCGCGCGACTTGCCGCATGCCAATTCGGTAATCCTCGCTCTGTTCGGGAGAGACTGCGATGTCTTCTTGAACGGATTGCAGGAAGAGTTTCAGGGAAGTCAGCGGCGTGCGAATCTCGTGGGCAACGCCGGAAGCGAGGCGTCCCAGTGCGGCAAGCCGTTCGGACCGCGCGGCTGCCTCCAGAGTGCCCTTCAATTCGGCCTCAACCCGTTGCAGCTCTGCTTCGGTCAGCCCCATACGTGTTTCCAGGCTGCTGTGGCGATCCTTCAATTGGCCGGCCATGTCTTCGAAGGCGGCGTACAGCGCCCCAATTTCGTCTCGGCGAGTGGTCCGTGCGTCGAGCAGCGCGTTTTCAAAATCGCCGCGGGCCAGAGTACGGGCGGCCGCGCTGAGCGTTCGGATTGGCGACGCCACGTACCATGCAAGCACCGTGGAAAAGCCGACGGCGCCCACGACGGTCACCATGATCACGATCCAGATGTTCCTCTGCAACTGATCCGAAGGGCCAAAGGCCTCGTCGCGATCCTGTTCAACCACCACGTGCCAGTCAATCCCCTTCAAGGAACGAGAGGCTCCCAGCACCTGGATTCCGCGGTAGTCCTCGTAGATGGGCTGCCCCTTCGCACTGTCAAAGATTTGCGTGAAGCTGTCTGACTGGGCAATGTTCTCGTTGAGTATTCGCTTGGGGTCCTTGTGGGCGAGAAACGTGCCAGCCTCATCGACCAGGTAACACTCCCCCGATTTGCCCAACTCGACGCGCAGCACGCTTGCAACGATGGCTTGAGTGCTGACGGTGGCACACAGGACGCCCTGCACCCGGCCTGCCGGACCCCGGATCGGGGTGGCAAGACGAAATACGGATTCTTGCTCGGTCGCGGCCAACTCGATTTCTGACATATACGGCTGCCCGCTGATCGTCCGCTCGTACCACACTTCGCTCGCACACGAGGCATCGGAGGACCCCTCGCTGTCATAAACGACCTTGCCGTCAAGGTCGGTGATGATGAAACGCCTGTAGACTCCGTACTGGTCTCCCACCAGCTCGAAGTACGGGGCAACCTCGGCAGGGTCCATCTCCTTGACGGCGCTTGATCCGGCCAGCACCTTCACGTCGGCCTTCCGCTCCATGATCCATCGTTCGAGAAGCGTCTGTTTCTCAGCGGCAACGTTCTCCAGTTGGTTTTGTACAATACTCTCAATTACGTTGTTGGCCGTCCGGACGGAGAAGATGCTCACGGTCCCCAACGGCACCAGAGAAACCAGCAGAAAGACCACGGTAACCTTGAGTTGCAGGTTGTTGAGGAACTTGGCTTTCACAAGACCACCTTCCGATTCCCGGCGACATAGTGTCTGCGTGCCGATTATAGCCGGGACGTACGGAATCTGTAAACGACAGGTAGCATGCCGCCACCAGGCGCTCGAATTCCTCAAGGCCGTACCAGTGCGGCGACGTGGGTTTGCTCGGAAGCCACTTCTTCCAGTTGGGATTGGTGGCGGTGGTCCGCACTCGCTCACGTACTATCCACTTGTCCACTCAAGTCTCGTTGGACCAGCGCCCTCGGTGACGCTGATGACGCGGACTTTGTAGACGTAGGCGAAGGCTGATCCGGATCCGGACCCGGCCGCGTCGTGCCTGTCATCAATCCTTGAGTGCATGCGCCTCTTGAATCTGCCGGATGACCTCGACTTCGGCCATGCTCATGGCGTGGGCGAGGGCTTTTTGCGTGAGGGCCGCAAGCTTCCTGGAACCGCCCGCTTGCTCGTTGCTCCACTCCCGGGCGAAGGCGCCCCCTTTGACGTTGTCTCTCAGGATCGCCCGCGCTTTCTCTTTGGTCTCCTTCGCGATGAGATCGGGACCGCGCGAGAGGGTTCCGTACTGGCTCGTCGTGGAATGACACGTCATCTGCCGGAAGAACCCGTTTCGGGCCATGTGCCCGAGAATCTCAGAGGCTTCCCCGGAGGCGTAAAGCTCCATCACCAAGAGTTCCGGAGGGAAGCCGGCTTCCACGCCGATCTCAAAGCACTCCAGGATCCAGGCGGTCAGGCCGGCCCAGACGACCTGCTCGGCAAACAGGTCAAGCTCCGCCTCCTCACGGAAGCTGGACTCGAACACGCCCCCACGAGTCAGGCCGATTCCTTTGGAGAGGGCCAGCGCCATTTCTCGGGCATGCCCGGTGGAGTCCTGATGGACGGCGAACTGGGCAATCGCTCCCTTGCCGCCCTGGTAGAGGGTGCGGACGGTGTCGCCGACCATGCGGGGAGCGACCATCACCACGTCGACGTCCTTGGGCAGCGTAATCAGCTCGTAGCCGACGTTGTAGCCGCTCGCCCAGACAAGCGTATTGCCCGCCGCGATGCCCGGGGCGATCTCGTCGTCCCAGATCAGCGGCTGGGATTCGTCGGTCGTCAGCACCAGAAGCACGTCTCCATCCCGGGCCGCCTCGGCGATTTCGAGAACCTCGAAGTGGTCGGCCTCGGCCCGGCGGCGGTAGTCGTCGTCGCGGTTGCCGACGATGACGGAGACGCCGCTGTCGCGAAGGTTCAGGGCCTGGGCGCGTCCCTGGTTGCCGTACCCGAGCACGGCGACCGTTTTTTCGCGCAGCGGCTCCAGCGAGGCTTCGGCATCCTTGAGGAGTTTCATAAGGGGTTCGTCCTTCTTCGAGGTTCATCCGGCGGAAGCGCACTTCGCATTCTCGCCAGGGGAGTACCGGTGCCTCTTCTCTGTTCACCGATGCGCCGAAGCCCCTGGCTTTCTTGGAGTTATGACCGTCCGGCAACAGAGGAGAGGCACCGGTACTCCTGGTGTGTGCCTTCCACGTACGCAAATCCCGGATGAACCGTCTTTGAGTCAAGTCGATGTTCAGCGTGGCAGAAGTGCGTCGTCGTCCGATCCGTCGCCTCGCCAGTGCGATAGAGGGTACAACACCTCCGGACTCGCATCAAGTGCCGCGCTCAGGCGGCTGTCCGCTTTGGGGTCACCCACGTTAGCAACAGCGGCAGCACGACCAGGTTGCCCGCCAGGCCGCCGAGCATGGTCAGACTGACCAGCACGCCGAAGTAGATCGTGGGCACGAACTGGCTGGTGACGAGCACCGTGAAGCCGACGATCAGTGCCAGCGTGGAAAAGACGACCGCCCGGCCGACGCTTTGGTGAACCACCCTCAACGCCTGGTCGAGCGACTTGCCCTCGGCCCGGGCGCGGCGAAACGCCACGATGTAATGGATCTCCGAATCGATCGACAGCCCCATCGACACGGCGGCGATCATCGCGGCCCCCATGTTGATTTTCAGCCCCAGCCAGCCCATCAGCCCGGTGACGATCAGGATCGGAAGAACGTTGGGCACGAGCCCCACCAGCGCCAGCACCGGGCTGCGGAGCACGACTAGCAACATCAGCCCGATGCCCGCGGTCGCCACGCCGAAGGTGAGCCACTGGTCGCGAATGATGCTCTTGATCAGGTTCGTGAGCAGGACGAAGAAGCCGGTCACTTCCGCGCCCGGGGCATCGTCGGTCGGCGGGAATTCTTCGCGGCTGATCCGGGTCACCTGGTCGATCAGGTGCAGCTTCTGCGCGGCCGGTTGCCGCTCTCTCGCCCGGAGCATCACGCGCAGATAGTGTTGGCCCGGCTCCAGGGGGTCCTCGCCGTGCAGCGCTTCGACGAAGCCGGGCATCGCCTCGGTCAACCGGCGGATGCCCGTGCGTAAGACGGCGTTTCTCATCGTGGAGGTCCGCACGTTGTCGAGGTCCCTCGGCGATCCGGCCACCACGACGTCGGCCATGCTGATCACCTTCGTTAACCCGGGGACCTCTCCGCCTTCCGGGCCCGGCACGAGCACCTCGGCCCGCAGGCGCTCCTCCAAGCGACGCACCCGGGTGAGATACTTCCAATTCAAGGTCTTGGGAGCGGGCAGGATCACGTCCCAGACGCCGGCGCCGCCCAGGTTGTCCTCGACGAACTGGTACGACCGCACTATCGGGCTGGAGGAACGAAAATTCCTGGTGAAGTCGGTCTCCACTTCGAGGCGGTACGCGCCGGCGGCGGCCGCGCCGGCCACCACGAGCGTGGTGAGCCCGATCGTCATCGGCCGCCGCTCGACCCAGCGAACCGTGCGCTCCAGCTCGCGGTCGAGGCGGTTTTCCCCCCATGCCCGCTTCGGGTCGGGATCGAACCGGCCCAGAAGTGCCGTCCCCGGCACGAGGAGCACCACGCTGAGGAGCACCATCATGGCCCCGATGGCCATCATCAGGCCGAAATCCTGAATCGGCCCGACCTTGGCCACCATCAGGGAGCTGAACCCGGCGGCGTCGGTGGCGCAGGCCCAAAAGACGGGCGCCACGAGCAGCGGACCGACGCACAACAGGGCCTCGCGCTGCGACAGGCCGCGCTCGCGCGCCTCGCGGAAACGGACGATAACGTGAACCACCGTGGCCACGCCCACCACGGTCACGATCGCCGTGAGCATCGAGCTGACCATGCTCAACTCGATGCCGGAGAGAACCAGCGTGGCCCGGGTCAACAAGAGCGTCAACTGCACCACGGCGATCGGCACGATCACCCAACGGAGGCTGCGGAAGCAAAGGACGATCGTCAGGCTCAACAGGAGCGTGGTCGCCCAGCCCAATACGCGACCGTCCCTCTCGACGTAGTTGAAGCCGTCCTCCACCATTACCGGCTCGCCGGTAATCATTCCCGAAGTCATCCCCGGGGGGAGCGTTGCCATGAGACCGCGGAGCCGCTCGATCGTTTCCGAACGCGTTGTATTCCCCCGCGGCTTGGGGTCCAACATGCAGACGACTGCCGAAGTCTTCCCGTCGGCGCCGTGGGTGTAGCCCTCGAAAAGCTCTTTGGCGCGGTCGGCCAGCAGTTCGCTTTCGCCGGCCATTTCCAGCGGCTGATCGAGGCTGAGGACGTCTTTCACGCCGGGCACTTCCCCGAGGCGCCCGCTCAACTCGGCCAATCGCTCGATGCCGCGGCCAAACAGGTTCTCGTCGACGTAGACGGCCACCACCACCTCGTTGCCGCCGAACGTCCGCTTCAGCTTGCCGTAGGGCGGCAGGAGCGGATCGGCGGGCGCGAACATGTTCTCAATCGAGCGGTCGAAGTGGAGTCCCCTGGCCGGAAAGAACGCCAGGACTGCCGCGACGATTCCCAAGAGCAAGAGAGGGACGCGCCAGGCAACCAGCAGCCCGATGAAGCGATCGGTCACTCTCGGCATGGTTTATCTCCCGCGATCCGGGTGGCCCGTTGGCAGCCTTTTTCAACGGGCTGTTCGCGTGTGCTTTCGGGCCCGGCCAAAAGACAGCGTACGCGCCGGGCCAGCCCACGGCAACGGGTCGGGTGGATCAGCGCTTGCCAAACGCCCTCTCCATTGCCACCCTGAAGTCGGGCTACCGCGCAGATGGGGGGGGACGCGGCTTAGGGGCGGCCGGAGAATAACTCGGGGACTGTCCCGATTTTCCCGCAGGGAAAATGGGACTGTCCCCCTCCCAAACCGGGAAGTTATTTATCGGCCGCCCCTTATTTCGAAACGTCGACAAGCGTTGTCTTTTTGCACGCTGGCGAGCCGTTCCTCACCGGGGGGCGGGGAATCGGTCCGGAAAGCGGACCCGAATGGGCGGTAGGGCGTGACGCAAGTCTTTAGCAGCAATAGGTTTGTTGGCCTTTCGTTGTTCCGGGGGGAAGTCTCCCCGCGTTGTGGCACACCGATTGCCACGATCGTTTACCACACTCAGACCGATTGCCATTTGTCCGGCTCGCACACTATCGAGACTCCCGAGTATGGCTCACAGCTTTCCGTCCAAACACCTCCGAGCATTGCACGTGATTAACGGGGAGCACTACGCCGGGGCGGAGCGGGTCCAGGACCTGTTGGGCGCGACGCTGCCCGGCTTTGGCGTCGACGTCGGATTCGCCTGCGTCAAGCCGGACCAGTTCCCCACGGTGCGGAAGAACCGAGCGGCTCCCCTCTACGAGCTGCCGATGCGGAGCCGGTTCGACCTCAGGAGCGTGGGCCGATTGGTGGGAATCGTCCGCCGGGAAGGCTACCAACTCCTCCACGCCCACACGCCCCGAACGCTGCTGGTGGCCGCTTTGGCGTCGCTGGTCGCGGGCGTGCCGCTGGTGTACCACGTACACAGTCCCACGTCGCGCGATTCGACCCGTCGCTGGCGGAATCGGGTGAACGCCTGGGTCGAGTGGCTGGGGATGCTCGTCGCGTCGAGCCTGATCGCCGTCTCGCAAAGCTTGGGAGGGCACGTCCGCCGGCTTGGTTTTTCCAGACGGAAGATCACCGTCGTGGCCAACGGCGTTCCCCGCGGGCAGCGCGTATCGGCCCGGCAACCGGATAAGGGGGAGTGGACCTTGGGAACGGTGGCGTTGTTTCGCCCTCGCAAGGGCGTTGAAGTCCTGTTGGAGGCCCTGGCCAAGCTCCGGTCGGAGGGCTTGCCCGTGCGGCTTCGCGCGGTGGGCGGCTTCGAGACTTCCGAATACGAGCGTCAGGTCAAGAGGCTCGCCGGGGAACTCGGCCTGGCCGATGCGGTCGAGTGGGTCGGGTTTGTCGAGGATGTCGACGGCGAATGGGCCAGGATGGACCTGTTTGTCTTGCCCAGCCTCTTCGGTGAGGGGCTGCCGATGGTCGTTCTCGAGGCCATGGCGGCCGGCGTGCCGGTCGTGGCCACGCGGGTCGAGGGCGTTCCGGAGGCGATCCGCGACGCGGAAGACGGCCTCCTGGCCGATCCGGGCGATCCGGGCTCGCTGGCCCGAGTTATCGGTCGCGTGGTTCGCGGCGAGGTGGACTGGTCGGCCTTGCGAGAAAGCGCCCTTGCGCAGCACGCCGAGAAGTTCTCCGACTCGGCCATGGCCGCGGGAGTGGCGGGAGTCTACCGCCGGGTGTTGAACGGGAAGGGTCTGTGAGACTCAGTCGGCCGCCCCGACCGGTTCGGCTTCCTCCGGTTCCGCCTCCTGAGGCGCTTTTGCCGCAACGGTCTGGGAGGCCGAATCGAGTTGGCGCGTCTCTCCCTGAACCCGGGCCACGACCGCGTTGAACTCCTCGGCAAATTCCTGCCAGAAGTCATTCTCGCGGAAATGGATTGGCTCCACGTGCTCCCCTCGGGCCATCGCCCGCATGGATCGCCGCAGCCGTACCAAAGGTCCGGTAAAACGGTTGCTCAGGCGGATGATATCGACGATCACCATCGGCAGGAGGACAAACGACGCCACCAGCGCCGGACCGTAGTGGAACCACATGTCGTCGAAATGCGTGTAGAAAATGCGCGGCGTGCGGAGAACGCTCCAGCACAACAGCATCAGCATGATCGTGATCAGGCAGACGACCCAGTACAACAACACCCGCATCACCAAGGCCCCTTGAACCTTGGGGTCGACAAACAATCGTTTCCTTATTCGTTTCACCTGCGACATGAGAGGAATACCTCCGCAACGGCAAACACGTGTACTGGTCCGGCGGCGCCCGGGAGACAAAAACGAGTGCTCGAAGCCGTTCACACACTATCCCAACGTAGCTTATTCCCAGCGACGAGGTCGCCGGCCGGACCGCTACAATCGGCAAGATCCGAGCGAAACCATCCGGGTCGGGCGAGCCGCCGCTACTTGCAGGCGATCGTGCGGGCCAGCGGCTGGAGCACGTGCTCGATGACGTGATTCTCGATCATCTCGTGGCAGGTTTCCGCCAGCTTTTCCAGGGTTTCGCCGAACGTGCGGTCCGGTTTCAGGCTGCCATACTGGCGGGCGGTGACGTAGACGCTGAGCTGGTCTTCGGGAAACTCGCCCGTGCGAATCTGGTAGGCGTTCGTCCGCGTTTCCACGCTCAGCCGGCATTGCAGCCGACACTCTTCATCTAAAGCGACGGTCAGCGACGGCTCGTGGCTGATCACCGTGGCGCCGGGAATTTCCGCCAACCGGTCCATTGCCGGACTGACCCCCAAGGCTTCGGTCACCAACTGGTTGTGGTTGCCCCGGTAGGTGAAGTCGAAACCGAACAAAAGATCCAACGCCTCGCAGTCCAGAGGGCTGACCGAAAGATCATACGGCGCCAGGTCCAACACAAGCCGATGCTGCTGCATGGCCGAATCGAGGGTCTCGGGATTGACTTGGCCGGAGCAGACCCGCCGCGGTTCGATCGTACACCAGCGGTAGCACCCCTGGTTCTTGTCCTCCTCCAGAACAAAATCTCCCCGCTCGCGGCAATAAAAATTCCGCATGGTGGGAAACGTCTTTTGCACCCGCTCGAAAAAGTGGAGAATCGTCTCGCGGTTTGCCGGAAGCTCCATCTCCGTGCTGAGGTTCATGTTGACGTAGAAATCGTCGCACAACGAACTGTAAGGATTCATCCGAGAAATTCCCTCGCACTCGAACCGCCCCAAAATACCCCCTCCCTGAGAGGGGGGCTGCATACCATTGGGAGACTATTCAGAAATCCCCGTCTCTAGTATAGGGCGACCAGCCCCGAACTGTCAAAGCCGCAGCAGGAGGGAACTTAACGATGACCACCAAAGTTTCGACTGCCCGCGATCGGAGATCCAAGGCACACGCCCAATCGCAGACCGCCGGGGCACTCGCCGTTTTTCCCAGCAGCCTGGGATGGATGGCGCTAGTCGGCGCCGGCCGTACGCTCCGGTGGCTCACGTTTGGGCACCGCTCGGCGGAAGCGGCGGTCGCTTCACTGCCTGCGGACCTGGTGCACAGTAGCCGATCGGACACCTGGAATCAGTCGCTGGTCCGTCGTCTCCAGGCCTACGCGTCCGGTACGCGGGACGATTTTCTTAATATCGAAGCCGACCCCGGCCCCCAAACCGCCTTCCAGCGCCAAGTCCTTCGATGCTGCCGGCAGATACCGTATGGCGCGACACTCACCTACGGACAACTGGCCGCCAAGGCGGGCCATCCCGGCGCGGCTCGGGCGGTCGGCCGCTCGATGGCCGCCAATCGCATTCCGCTGGTCGTCCCCTGCCACCGCGTCATCTCCTCCGACGGGGGGCTTTGCGGCTACTCTGCAGCCGGGGGCGTTCGGATGAAACGACGCTTGCTCGAACTCGAGCGCTGATACCTCGCGACAGCCAATTCCCCTGGGTTGCGTGGCACTGGCGTCTAACTCGCTTTTTTCAACGGGTTGCTGGGCCCAGCGTCCACGAGGTCCGCCAGCAGACGGAACGTACGGCCGGTCGCCCCCAATTGCTCCGCCACCAGAGCCGTCGCCTGTTCGTTCAACGCGACCGCGTAATCAGGAGCTTCCAGACAGCGGCGGACGAATCGGGTGAGTTGCGGGCCGTCGTGGACGACGACTGCCGCGTTGCGGGCGAGCAGGGCGGCCACGATGTCGCGGAAGTTTCGCGTGTTGGGGCCAAAACAGACGGCGGCCCCGTAGGCGGCCGGTTCGATCATGTTCTGTCCGCCCCGGGTTCCCATGCTGCCGCCGACGAACGCGATCTGGGCCGTACCCCACCACGCTCCCAACTCGCCCACGGCATCGACCAGCAGCACGCGCGCTTCGGGATCGGGAGCCTGTTGATCGAGTGCGGTCCGCCACTGCCAGGGCAGTCCGGAGCCGTCCAGCAACCGGGCGACAGCTTCAAAGCGGTCCGGATGCCGGGGAACCAGAATCAGCCGCAGCCGAGGCCAGGCGCCGGAAAGCTCGCCAAAGGTGGCCAGGGCGAGCGATTCTTCCGGCTCCTGCGTGCTGCCGGCCAGAAAGACGACGTCGCCCTCGGCAAAGCCGGCCAGCCGGTGCAGCCGTCGGGTAGTTGGGTTGTTGCGGTCGGTTTCCGCGCCGTCGTACTTCATCGAGCCCGTGACCCGAACCGACTCCTCGCAAGCCCCCAACCGGCGAAACCGTTGCGCGTAGGTCTCGTCCTGGACGGCCACAAGGTCGATCCGCCCGAGCAGCCGGGCCACGAGCGGGCGAATCCGGGAGTATCCGCGAAAACTGTGCTCGCTCAGGCGCCCGTTGATGACCGCCACCCGGGCCCCGGCTTTCCGCGCCGCCGTGACCAGGTTCGGCCAAAGCTCCAGCTCCGCCAAGACCAACGTGCTGGGGCGAATCCGCCGCATCGACCGGCGTACGGCCCAACTGAAATCCAAGGGGCAATAGAAGACGGTCAGGTGGGGGTATTTTTTTCTGGCCAGCTCGATGCCGGTCTTCGTGGTGGTGGAAACGACGCACTCCCACTCGGGCCTCTTGTCGGCAATTTCCCGGATCAGCGTGGCCACCAGGTTGACTTCGCCGACGCTGACCGCGTGGAGCCAGACGCAAGTCCTCGGGGAATCTCGACGCGGCACGCGGCCCAGGAATTTCTCGGCGAATCCCTCTCGATACTTGCCCTTGCGCACCGCCTGATAGACCAGCCACGGCAAGGACACGAAGATGAGCGCCAGGTAGACAAGATTCAGCAGATAGGGCATTTATGGGAATCCTTCCCCGAGATTCTCGCTGCTCGCTCGAGAGCCGGCCGACCTGATTCTAACCGAGAGCTACCCTGGTTGTGAGTCGATCCGAAGAACACGGTTTCCGGACGGCGTCTACCGGAACCGAAGCCACGGCCAGCGTGTCGCCGTTCGCGGAGAACAGCTCCACTTCGAAGCCAACGACGTTCCCCGAGGGGTCACGGTGTACTTCAACAATCGTGGCAACGTCGCCCGGGCGCAGGTCTTCCTCGGCAACTTCCTGCTTCAGCACGACTCGGCTAAACGGCTCGAAAGTCATTCTTTGGGCTCCGGAATGAGAGTGATCAATCGCGGAAACGACTCGCCGTGGCGTATCATCCAGACGGACGTAGCCATGATGCTTCCTTTGGGGCCGGACAATGACCGAGTAATCTCGTACTTGGCGCCAAAGGCGGAGGGAGCGCCTTCACGAGCGTCCGCGGAGAGATGCTGCTTTCTCAAGGCCCACTCCAATTCCTCGGGACACGTGGCGTCGAATCCCGCATGAGCGAGCACCCGCGCCTTCGATGCCCCGTCTGGATGGTCGATGTTGAGCAAGTAACGCACGATCTTCTCCTCGGAGATCAGCGCTCGCTCGGCTCCCGGTATCCGCATGTTCGTTCCATCAATCGCTGAGTCCGCGTCGCCCCCCGATTGCCCGGTTTGTGCAATGTTGGGACTACCCTCCGCCGCCTGACCGACCGCAGCATTTCTTGTGCTTCTTTCCGCTCCCACAAGGGCAGGGGTCGTTGCGTCCGACGCGTTGTGCCCGGTTGCGGATCGGCTGCGGCTTGCGGTCGGCCTCGGTGCCGTCGATGGCGGCCTGCTGCTGTTCGGCGATCTCACTGGCCCCGGGCGCCTGTTCATGGACGGCTCTGGCCTCGCGAAAGGTGGAGGCCAGCAGCCCGGCCGGCAACTCCTCGGTCTTGAAGACCATGTCGGTCACGCGCTGGCCGATGGTCGTCCACATCTGCTCAAAGGTCCGCATGCCCTCGCGCTTGTATTCCACCTTGGGGTCGACCTGGGCGTATCCTCGCAGGCCGACGCTGCTCCGCAAGTGGTCCATCACCAGGAGATGGTTTTTCCACGCCGTGTCGAGATGCTGCAGGAGCAGAAACCGCTCCAAGCGGCGCATTTCGCGCCGGTACCGTTCTTCGACGGCCGCCGCGAGCCGGTGTTCGAGGTCCTCCCGCTCCATCGCCGCCATCTCTTCCGGCGCGAGCCGGCAATTGAGCTTCTCCTCGAGCCAACCGGAGAGCGAGCGCCACGGGCCGTCGTGGCGCACCGAAACCTGGGACGAATCGAGCGAGGCTTCCCCGTTGAACAGCTCTTCCACGCGCCGGTGGACCTCCGCCGCCGTCTCGCGCCCCTCTTCGGCGAAGCGGCGGCTCTTTTCGACCAGGATCGCCCGGATCTCGTGCCGCTGCTTGCTCTTCAAGTCGTCGACGGAGATTTCCACGCCGAACCGGTCGCGGACCTGCTTGACCACCTCCTCGCGATTGTAGCGCTTGTAGCCGGCGGCGTCGCGCGTGACGGACTCGGACAACACGCCCATCACGGGAAACTCGACCTCTTTCTCCTCGTAGGTCGCTTTGGCCCGCTGGCGGATCAGGTCCTTCAGCGGTTCGGGCTCCAGATCACGGGCTTCCTGCGTGTCGATCTCGATGCCGAACTTCCAGCGGACCCAGCCGCAGGCGGTGAGCAGCCCGAAGTCGGGTTCGAGATAGCGGGCCCCTTCGCTGAGATCGACCTTGCGGATGGCCCCCGTGACCTGCTCGAGCAACTGCTCGCTCATCTGGTCGCGGCCGACCTGCTTGAGCTTGTGATCGCGCACGCCGAGCTGCCAGCGGGTGTTCACGGCCTTGGCCAGCGCCGCCCAGTTCCATTCGCTCTGGTCGACCTCGTCGGGGAGGTTCTCTTCGATCAGGTCGAGCACCTGCCCCTCCGCCAAACGTTCGGCCACGTCCTTGGCATAGCCTTCCGCGGCATCGAAGTCCATCTCGCGAAACTCGCGGGCGTCCAGGTCGGCGGACAGCATCTTGCGGGCCGACTCGGTGAACGTTTCCGCGCCGTAGTCCTTGGCCAGGAACAGGCCGATGTGGTGGTCGATCTCGTGATCGATCATCTGGAGGATGAGCCCCTTGCAGTCGGCGCCGTCGAGGATCCGCTGGCGGTATCCGTAGACGCGTTTTCGCTGCTCGTCCATGACTTCGTCGTATTCGAGCAGGTTCTTGCGGATCTCGAAGTTGCGTTCCTCGACTTTCTTTTGGGCCCCTTCGATCCGCCGGGAGACCATGCGGCTTTCGATCGCCTGGCCCTCTTCCATACCCAGCCGGGTGAGGATGTTTCTCACCCACTCCCCGGCGAAGATCCGCATCAGGTCGTCTTCCAGGGAGAGGTAGAAGCGGCTTGAGCCCGGGTCGCCCTGCCGGCCGCAGCGTCCGCGGAGCTGGAGGTCGATTCGGCGGGCTTCGTGGCGCTCGGTGGCGAGGATGTGCAGGCCGCCCATGGCGGCTACGGCGCGGCCCTCGACCTCCATCTGCTCCCGCTGTTCGATTTCGTTGACCAAGGCATCCCACTCCGCGGGCGGGACGTCGAGCCGGGTGGCGTATTTCTCCTGGAGCTGGGCCCAGGCCATGGCCTCGGGATTGCCGCCGAGGACGATGTCGGTTCCCCGGCCCGCCATGTTTGTGGCGATGGTCACCGCGCTTTTGCGGCCCGCCTGGGCGATGATCTCCGCTTCGCGTTTGTGGTGTTTGGCGTTGAGCACCTCGTGCTTGATGCCCTTCTTGTCGAGCATGCCGGAAATCAGCTCGCTTCGTTCGATGGAAACGGTTCCCACCAGGATCGGCCGGCCGCGTCGTTCGATCTCGCGGATCTTGGACTGCGGAACGGTTTCCGGCTCCTTGCTCCCCTTGGGAGTGAACTCGATGGCGCCGTCGCGCTCGCGGACGATCCGACCCCACCGCGGTTCGCCCTTTTTTGGAACCAGCACGTCCCATTTGTTCAGCCGCTCGATCTCCTCGACGATCGCGCCGTATTTCTCGCGCTCGCTGCGGTAGATGACGTCCGGGTGGTTGAGTCGTTGGAGCGTCTGGTTGGTGGGGATGGCGATCACGTCGAGCTTGTAGATTTTCCAGAACTCGCCCGCTTCCGTCATCGCGGTTCCGGTCATGCCGCAGATCTTGTCGTAGAGCTTGAAGTAGTTCTGGAGCGTGATGGTGGCCAGCGTCTGGTTTTCCTCCTTGACGGGCACTCCTTCCTTGGCTTCGACGGCCTGGTGCAGGCCGTCGCTCCAGTTGCGGCCCGGCATCAGCCGCCCGGTGAACTCGTCGACGATGACCACCTCGGCGCCCGCTCCCTCCTTCTTTTGCACCACGTAGTTCACGTCGTGCTTGTAAAGGTGATGGGCCTTCAGGGAGTTGTCGATCAGGTGGGGCCACTCCATGTTGCCGGCCGTGTAGAAGCTCTCCACGCCCGCCAGCTTTTCCGCTTCCCGCACTCCCACGTCGGTCAGATGGGCGCTGTGCTCCTTTTCGTTGACCTCGAAGTGCGTGTCGCGCTTCAACTGCCGGGCGATGCGGTCGGCCACGCGGTAGCGGGTGACGTCGTCGTGGGCGGGGCCGGAAATGATCAGCGGCGTCCGGGCTTCGTCGATGAGGATGTTGTCAACCTCGTCGACGATGGCAAAGTGCAATGGCCCCTGCACCTGTTGTTGCGACCGGTCGTAGTGCTTGTCGCCCTTGGCCGCCGGACGCATGTGGTCGCGGAGGTAGTCGAAGCCGAACTCGTTGTTCGTGCCGTAGGTGATGTCGCATTCGTAGGCCCGCTGGCGATCGCCGGGTTCCATGCCGGCCTGGATCACGCCCACAGAGAGCCCCAACGACATGTAAAGCGGGCCCATCCACTCGCTGTCGCGCCGGGCCAGGTAGTCGTTCACCGTGACGACATGGACCCCCTTGCCCACCAGAGCGTTCAGATAGGCCGGCAGCGTGGCGACCAGGGTTTTTCCTTCCCCGGTGACCATTTCGGCGATCGCGCCGCCGTTGAGCACCATGCCGCCCGTCAGTTGGACGTCGTAGTGGCGCATCCCCAGCACGCGGCGCCCCGCTTCGCGGCAGATGGCAAAGGCGTCGATCAGAAGGTCGTCCACCATCTCCCCCGCCCGAAGCCGCTTGCGGAACTTCTCGGTTTGCGCCTTCAG
The DNA here is from genome assembly GCA_043824335.1 of Planctomycetota bacterium. Classification (GTDB taxonomy): domain Bacteria; phylum Planctomycetota; class Planctomycetia; order Pirellulales; family Thermoguttaceae; genus JBDRTC01. The sequence goes on from JBDRTC010000212.1 coordinate 38,715, forward strand.
TTCCGCGTCGGTCATTTCCTGGTACTTGGCTTCCCGGGCGTTGATCGCGTCGACCCTCGGCTGCAGCTTCTTGAGGTACCGGGCGTTCGAGGAACCGAACACCGAGGTCACCACGCGTTCGAGCCCCCGGGCCAGCCCGCCGAAAAAGTCACTTGCGAAGTCGAATATACGTTCCAGATATTCCATGGCATTCGAGCCGGGATATTCTCAGAGAGCAATTAGGGAGCAAGAGAGAAACCGAACCATCCAGGCATTGTTGGGAGGGGCTGGCGCCGTCGGCTTGTCCACGGGTGGCGAGGCGCCGTCGAAAATCAAGACGCTGGCAAACGTCCAGACGAGCGTATCCACCGGAGCGGCCTGGCTACTATTCGAGATACGCTCCGCAAACGGGCCACCGCAACCGTCGCGGGAAGGGCCCAACTCGTTCCCGATACCCAATCTACCTATGATCTTACGTCCAGTCAAGAAGGGTTGTTCGGGCGATTTACACCTCTAGAGGGGTCTTGTCCAGTTTGGACCGGCCTTGCCAAACGCCCCGGGTTCGAGGCAGAATGGGCTGCGGCTATCTGCTCCGGTCGCCCGGCCAGGTCACGTTTTCGCAAGCTTGGGAACAAATTGCCAAAGATTCCGGAAAGCAACGACATTCCAGGTCAGTTCGTGTTTTTGGGAACCGGGACGTCACACGGTATTCCCGTGATCGGCTGTAGATGCGAGACCTGTGCCAGTGCCAACCCAAAGAATGTGCGGACCCGCTGCTCGGCCGTTCTGGGGCTCCCCGAGGGCAATCTGCTGATCGACACGCCGCCGGAGCTGCGCGTGCAACTGGTTCGCGAGGGGATCGGTCTGATCCACTCGGTCGTGTACACCCACGCGCACGCTGATCACCTGTTCGGACTGGACGATCTGCGAATCTTTCCCCTCTACCTGGGCCACGAACTGCCGATCTACTGCGACGAGCAGGTCGAGGCGAGTATCCGCCGGTCTTTCGGCTACGCGTTCGATCCGGCGACCCGGCACATTCCCGCGGGTGGCCTGCCGAAGCTTGCGTTCCGCCGGATCACCACCGAGCCGTTCGAGGTGCTCGGGGCCCGGGTGGTTCCTATCCGGCTGGCACACGGAGGTTGCCGCGTACTGGGGTTTCGCATCGGCGGCCTGGCCTACTGCACCGACACCAAGGAAATCCCGCCCGAAAGCATGGCGCTGCTCGCGGACCTCGACGTGCTGATCCTCGATTGCCTGCGTCGCGAGCCGCACGTCACGCACTTGAGTTTGGACGAATCGCTTGAAGTAGCCCGGCGGCTCGCGCCCAGGCGAACGTTGTTGACGCATCTCTGCCATCGCCTCGAACATGAAGCGATCAGTGAAGAGCTACCGCCGGGGGTCGAATTGGCGTATGATGGCCTGAGAATACCGCTGGAAATCCAGCCAACGTGATGATGAAAGAGACCCTCTACGGCAATCTGGAAACCTACGGCCAGCAGCACTTGCTCGACTTCTGGGACGACCTCGACGAGCAACAACGGGAGTCGCTGGCCGCCGAGATCCGCGGAATCGACTTCGAGTTGGTTGGATCGCTCTACGCGCGTCGCGGCGAGACGGGCGGGGCGGAAGAGATCCAGGCCCTGGCCGAACGGGCGACGGCCGCCCCGTCGTTTCGGCTCGGGGACCCGCGGAACCGGTTCTCGCCCGAGGAGGCGCGACGCCACGGCGCCGAGGCGCTCGGTGCCGGTCACGTCGGCGTCAGCCTGGTCGCCGGGGGACAGGGCTCACGGCTCGGGTTCGACCACCCGAAGGGCATGTACCCGATCGGCCCGGTCTCGGGGAATACACTCTTCCAGATCCTCGTGGAGAAGCTCCTGGCCACCTCGCGTCGTCATGGGGCGCCGATCCCTTTGTACCTGATGACCAGCCCGGTTACGCACGCCGAAACGGTCGACTTCCTCGCCCGGCACGATCGCTTCGGACTGCCCGACGACGACCTGGCGATCTTCTGCCAGGCGATAATGCCGGCAGTCGACGCCGCCACCGGCAAGGTATTGCTCGCCGAGCGGGGCCGCGTGGCCTTGAGTCCCGACGGCCACGGAGGCATGCTCGCGGCGCTTGCCCGGAGCGGTTGCCTCGCAGACATGCGCCGGCGCGGCGTGCGGCACCTGTTCCATTTCCAGGTGGACAATCCGCTGGTGGAGGTCTGCTCGCCGGAGTTTATCGGCTACCATCTCCTTTCTGGCTCCGAGATGTCGACCCAGGTGATCGCCAAGCGGACGCCGCTGGACCGGGTGGGGAACGTCGTTGCAGTCGGCGGGCGGCTCCGCGTGATCGAGTACAGCGATTTGCCCGAGCACGTGGCCGAAAAACGCAAGCCCGACGGCTCGCTGCTCTTAAGCGCGGGCAGCATCGCGGTTCACGCCATCGACGTTGGGTTTCTGGAGCAGGCGGCCGCCACGGCCGACGCGCTCCCGTTCCACCTCGCCCACAAAAAGGTCAAGCATATTGATTCCAGCGGCAGAAAGGTCGAGCCGGAGGAGCCCAACGCGCTGAAGTTCGAGCGATTCATTTTCGACCTGATGCTGTCGGCCTCCAACGCGATCGTGGTGGAGGTCGACGCAGCTCGGCACTTCGCCCCTTTGAAAAACGCCTCGGAGGAGGCCGACGAGGACACGCCCGAGACGGTCCGAGCCCAAATCGTGACCCTTTATACGGAGTGGCTCCGACGTGCCGGGGCGGAAGTGGCCGAGGGAGTGGTTGTCGAGATCAGCCCCCTGTTTGCGCTGGACGCCGAAGAGTTGGCCGAAAAAATCGAGCCGGGGCCCCCGTTGACCAAACCGACTTATTTCTCCTGACAACTTGGGAGTTTCTTGGAAATCGCCATGCTACACGCTCTCATCATGGCCGGCGGATCCGGCACCCGCTTCTGGCCCGAAAGCCGGGCCGACCGGCCCAAGCAGTTGCTCAAAATGCTGGGCGATCGGACGATGATCCAGACCACCGTCGACCGGTTGGGCGACCTGGTCCCTCCGGAGCGCGTCTTCGTGGCGACCACGGAACGCCTGGCGGGCAGAATCGCCGAACAGCTTTCGCAGTTGCCCCGGGAGGCAATCCTCGTCGAGCCGTGCAAGCGCGACACGGCCCCCTGCATCGGTCTGGCCGCGGCTCGCATCCTCCGCGAAGACCCTGACGCCACCATGGCCGTGATGCCGGCCGACCACGTGATTGAGCCGGAGGAGGACTTTCGCAATGCGATCCGATTCGCCGCCGACCTGGTCGAAAAGAATCCCCAGCGGCTGGTCACCTTCGGCGTCCGCCCCACGTATCCGTCCGAGTCGTTCGGGTACATCCAGCGGCGCGATCGGCTGGAGCCGGACACCGGCGCCGGGTGCCATGCCCTCGCGAAGCGTGGGCATGTGGCGCCAAACATGGCGACGCAAGCGACGCCATGCCACCCGCCGCCGACCGTGTATCGGGTTGAGAAGTTCCACGAGAAAC
>JBDRTC010000213.1:0-3813 GCA_043824335.1 Planctomycetota bacterium
GGAAGATCGAGCTGCGAGACCCCTCGTCGAAGATGTAAAACACGCGCCCTCCGGTGGAGACGACGGCGCTGACGCTCGACATGTTGTCGTGGTGCCTCGACCAGCGCGGGCTCCCCACCCACTGAAGACGGCGCGGCGGCCCGACCGGGTCGTGGGCGACGGGGTTGTTCGTGGCATCGTGGAGGCAGTGCGTCCACTGGTCGATCTCGGGGGGACGCGGCTTGACCGTCTTGGCCCATCGGCCGTCCTCTTTGACATACGCCACGCCGTTCGGGCACAACACCCGCAGAAGCTCGTCCTTCGAGACTCCGTCGAGGTCTTCGGCCACGACGAGGTTCACCAAGTTGTCGACATAGGGCAAGCGCGTGCCCGAGAGCCGGTCGGCCGTGACCTGCCCGTAGAGGCCGAGCGACCGGATGTGCTCCCTCGCTTCGTCCACGTTCTTCGCGTCGCGATCGAGCCCTTGGACGAGGAAGCCGTCGTTCGCGCAAAGCGCCGCGGTGAGCCGCCCGTTGCCGCATCCCAGGTGGACGACCAGCCCACCGGCAACGCCGGTCGCCTCCAAGATCTCCCTGGCCGAGTCACGCTCGGGCCCCTTGTCGGCCGAGTCCGCCCCGTTCAGGGCTGTTACGGACAAGAGCAGAATACCCAAGGGGAGCAATCCCCCGCAGCGGGCGCGGGTTGCCGATAGCTTAGGGACCATCGTGAATCTCCTCGTCTTGGATGGAAAGAGTTTGGACAGGTGGATCGAAAAAGAAGTCGCCAGGCTAGACGCCTTCCGGGGACCGTGCCGCAAAGCTTTTTACCATCTTTCCGCCACCTCCAGCACCAGGCTTTCCGTGGCTTCCCAGCCGATGCAGGCGTCGGTGATCGACTGGCCGTGGACCAGATCGCCGGGCGGCCGGGGGAACGGCTGGTTGCCGGCCACCAGGTTGCTCTCCAGCATGGCTCCGACGATCGAGCGGGCGCCGGAGACTCGCTGCGCGGCGAGGTCCCTGAGCACGTCGGGCTGGCGGTTCGGGTCCTTGCCGCTGTTGCCGTGGCTACAGTCGATCACGACGACTTTGTCGAGACCCGCCTCTTCCAATTGCCGCTCCGCCTCGGCCACGTGCTCGGCGGAGTAGTTCGGGCCGCTGTCGCCGCCGCGCCGGACGAGATGGCAATCGGGGTTGCCCGTGGTGGATACGGCCGAGGCGACGCCGTCGCCGCTGATTCCGAAGAACGTCTGCGGGCGGCTGGCGGCCTGAATCGCGTTGATTGCCGGCCCGATCGTGCCCGGCGTCCCGTTCTTAAACCCCAGCGGCATGGAGAGGCCCGAAGCCATCTGGCGGTGCGTTTGCGATTCGGTGGTGCGGGCGCCGATGGCCGACCAGCAGATCAGGTCGGAAATATATTGGGGAGTGATGGGGTCCAAAAGCTCGGTGGCCGTGGGCACGCCGAGCTCGACGACCTCGCCCAGGAACCGGCGGGCGATGCGGAGGCCCTCCGGGATATCGTCGGAGCCGTCGAGGTGCGGGTCCATGATCAGCCCCTTCCAACCGAGCGTGGTGCGGGGCTTTTCAAAGTAGCAGCGCATGACGGCGAAGACTTTTTCCTTCACCCGGTCGATCAGCCCTCGCAACCGCTCGGCGTACTCCCGGCCCGCCCGGACGTCGTGAATCGAGCACGGTCCCACGATGAGCAGCAATCGCGGGTCGCGGTGGAGGAGGATCTCGCGGACGTGTTGCCTCGCTTCGGCAACGAAATCCTCTTGGGCCTCCGTGCGCGGAATCTCGTGCAGCATCAGCGCCGGCGCCGGCAGCGGGACGTTCGACGCGATATTGAGGTTCGATACCTGTCTCATGCGATGGTTACCTGTTTTTCGTTTGGCTGCCAGGCTTCCCCGGCGGGCAAGCCCGCCGGCTAAACAGCCTAGCACTCGGAACCCTTCGCGTTCGTGCCGAGCCCGCGTGCCGCGTCAATTATCGACCGGCGGTAGGGGGAACAGCTCGCTCGGCACGCGACCGGTTTTCATGATCTGTTTCATTCGGGCGACGATCTGGGGCTGCTCGGCCGCCAGGTCGCGCGACTCGCCGACGTCGGCCTTGAGGTTATAGAGCTCGATCTTGAGCGGGTCGGGGTTGTTGCGGCGGAGGATGTTTTGGCGAACCGCCTTCCAGTCGCCCATCCGCACCGCCTGCTGGCCGCCGTAGCCGCCGAACTCCCAGTACAGGAACTCGTGGCACCGCTGCTCGTCGGGCCGGCCCAGGAGCGTGGGGGCGAAGCTGATCCCGTCGACCCCCTCCGGCGGCTCGGCCCCGGTCACCTCGGCGATCGTGGGCAACACGTCCCAGAACGCGGAGGCGTGATCGGCCACGGTGGAGGGCTTGATCTTGCCGGGCCAGCGGGCGATCATCGGCACGCGGATTCCACCCTCGTACAGGCTCCCCTTCAGGCCCCGCAGCGGGCCGACGCTCTCGAAGAACTCGTAATCGACCTCCTTCTCCAGGTGCGTCGTGCCGTTATCCGACGAGAACATAACGAGCGTGCTCTCGTCGAGGCCCAACTCCTTGAGCAACCCCATAATGCGGCCGACGTCCTTGTCCAGCCGGCTGATCATGGCGGCGTACGCGGCCCGGGGCGTTTGGTGCGGTGTGTACCCGTAGCCGCCTTCGGCGACGAACGGCGTTTCGTCCCACTTGCCGAGGTAGGGCTTCAGCTCTTCGTCGGGGATGTGGAGCGCCACGTGCGGGATCGTCGACGGGAAGTAGAGGAAGAACGGGCCGTCCTTGTTTTCTCGAATGAACCGCAAGGCCACGTCGATCATTCGGTCCGGGGAGTAGTCGCTGCCTTTGAACGGGGCGTAGCTGGCCGGATCGTTCGGATCGGCGCCCTCCGCCAGGCTGGCGTGACCGGGGACGGGCGGATCGTTCTGCAACATCACCTTGCGACCGTTCTGCCACAGATAGGCCGGATAGAAGCTGTGGGCGTGTGCCTGACAGTTGTAGCCGAAGAACAGGTCGACGCCCTGCCGGTTCGGGTCGCCCGTGGTGCCAAAATTCCCCAGCCCCCACTTGCCGACGGCCGCCGTGGCGTAGCCTTTCTCTTTGAGCATTTCGGCGATGGTGACCTCGGCGTCGGGGATCGGCTCCTGGCCGGGGAACTCGAAGCCGTACCGCTTGGTCAGTTCGTCCGGCAGCTTGGCGGCGCGGTTGTTGCGGATGTAGGCGTGCCCGGGGTGCTTGCCGGTCATCAGCACGCACCGCGAGGGGGCGCAGACCGCGTTGCCGCAGTAGTGCTGGGTGAATCGCATGCCCTGCCGGGCGAGCCGGTCGAGGTTGGGCGTCTTGATCTTCTCTTGCCCGTAAGAGCCCAACTCTGCGTAGCCGAGGTCGTCGGCCAGGATATAGACGATGTTGGGCGTCCCCTCGGCCGCCTCGATCACGCGATGCGCGGGCCAAACGGCAGCCGCCGCAATCACCAACGGGGCGAGCAGACTCCGGCATGATCTCATGGCACAACCTCCCATTTCGCGGCTGGGTAACTCGCGCAGCTCAACAGACCGCCAGTATCTCCCCGCCGCAGGCAACATTCAAGAGCCCGCGTAACCGAATTGGCCCGTCTCACCCGTTTTCAACGGGTTGCCATGGAGGGCCGGGGACCGTCTCGAACTCAGCAGTAGCATGCGAGAGGGCCAATTCGATGAAACACGGCGCTACGGCTGCGGGGGGCCGATGCGAACTCCCTTTCCGCACTTCTCAGCCACAATATCCTGAAGCTAGCAGGCAAGACGTGTCAATATGATGTGCGATCGCTGCTAGCGACAGGGGTGTT
>JBDRTC010000214.1:0-5641 GCA_043824335.1 Planctomycetota bacterium
CGAGATTGAGTGCATAACCCACATTATCAACTATTATGTGCAGTCCTATCCCGAGGACTACGTCCTCCGGATCGGACGGACGGCCAGGGCTCATTCCTCCGGCACCGCGATCACTCTGATGAGCCCTGACGAAGCCGTCGCCTTGCAGGCCATCGAACGGTTCCTGGGCGAAAAGATCCCCGTCCAGGATCTTGATGACTTTGAGTACGCGCCCCGGCTCATGCCCTTGGCCCAGGCCAAGCCCGCAGACCCGTTTTCCAAGGCCAAGCGCCGCCCCAGGGCAGGCGCGGCCGCCCGAGCGGCGCGTTTCACGGTCCGAAAGCGATAGTGCCGCGGCGCGCCGGCGGCCGACGGCGTGCGCTACGTGATCGCCAACGGCGACGAGGGCGACCCGGGCGCGTTCATGGACCGCTCGCTGATGGAGGGCAACCCGCACCTGGTGCTCGAGGGAATGATCATCGGCGCCTACGCCATCGGCGCGCAAGAGGGCCACATTTACGTCCGCAATGAATACCCGCTGGCGCTGAAACACGCCCGTCATGCCGTCCAGCAAGCCCGCGAGAGCGGGTTTTTGGGCAAGAACATCCTCGGCACCGGCTTCTCGTTCGACGTGGAGATCGCCCGAGGCGCCGGGGCATTTGTCTGTGGCGAATCGACCGCGCTGATGAACTCGTTGGAAGGGAAGGTGGGCGAGCCGAGGCCCAAGGACGTTCATACGGTCGAGGAAGGCCTCTGGGACCGGCCGTCGAACCTCAACAACGTCGAGACCTGGGCCAATGTTCCGGGGATCATCGACAAGGGCGCTTCGTGGTTCGCCTCTATTGGCACCGAGTCCAGCAAGGGGACGAAGATCTTTTCGCTCACCGGCCAGGTAAGGAACACCGGCCTGGTCGAGGTGCCCATGGGCACGCCGCTGCGGAAGATCGTGTTCGACATCGGCGGCGGGGCCGCCGGCGGCGGCTCTGTCAAAGCAGTCCAGACCGGTGGTCCCTCGGGAGGCTGCCTGCCCGAGAGCCAATTCGATCTGCAAGTCGACTTCGAGACGCTCGAACAGGCGGGTTCGATGGTCGGCTCCGGCGGCATGGCCGTGGTAATGGACGACAAGACCTGCATGGTCGACATGGCCAAGTATTTCCTCGACTTCCTCCAGGACGAGTCGTGCGGCAAGTGCGTTCCGTGTCGCGTGGGGGTCGACCGCATGCTCGAGATCGTCACCGACATCACCGAAGGGCGCGGTCGCCCCGAGCAACTCGATCTGCTCGAGGACCTGAGCGAGACCGTGGCCGAGACGTCGTTGTGCGCCCTGGGAAAGACCGCGCCGAACCCGTTGGCTTCCACGCTGCGATACTTCCGCAACGAGTATGAAGTCCATATCCACGAACAGCGATGTCCGGCAGGCGTCTGCCGGGCACTGATCCGCTACGCCATCGACGCCGAGAAGTGCAACGGCTGCGGCGTGTGCCGGAAGGCCTGTCCCCACGGCGCGGTCGCGGGCGAGAAGAAACAGCCACACTCCATCGATCCCGATCTGTGCACCAAGTGCGGCATCTGCCGCGACTCATGTAAGTTCGAGGCGGTAAGAGTCTTCTGAGGAGGCCGACATGCCGGAGTTCGTTACCTTCACGATCGACGGGGCGATGGTCCGAGCCCCCAAGGGCGCGACGGTGCTCGATACGGCGCTGGAGCTCGGAATCTGCATCCCGGCTCTGTGCCACGTGCCCAACGTCACGGCGATCGGCGCCTGCCGGTTGTGCATCGTCGAGGTCCTCAAGCACGGCCGGGCGAAGGTGACCGCGTCGTGCACGCTCGACGTGCAGGAAGGGATGGTGGTGCGGAGCAACTCCGAGAAGATCCACCGCCTGCGGCGCAACATCGCGGAGCTGCTCGTGGCGGAAGCCCCGAATTCGAAAGCCATCCAAGACCTCGCGGCGCGTTGCGGCGTGACGGAGGTCCGCTACCCCTTCCGCAACCGGAATTGTGTCCTCTGTGGAAGGTGCGTGCGGATCTGCTCCGACATGTGGCAGGCGAGGGCACTGGGGTTTGTCGGGCGAGGCAGAGAGCGGCACGTCGATTTCCCTTTCGGCACGAGGCCCGACTTCTGCAAGATGTGCAACAGTTGCATCGACCTCTGCCCGATGACGATCGTCCCCTGCCCCAGCCCGATGAACCCGGGCGAAGAATACCTGTGCGGCCTGTGCGGGTCGCAGACGTCGATGGCCAGCACCACTGCCGAGACCTGCGTCCAGTGCGGCCTCGGGAAAGGTTTTCAGTGCACGCGAGCCGTCCCGTGCTGACGGAGCAAGCCTTGCCTAAGCGTTCAGACTCAGAAGAACCCCGAATCCCTTCCGGAGGAGATAACAGTGAACCTTCAACGACCTAACTCCAACGACGCGACGATATCGGTGAACCGATCCCGGAGCGTCGTGCCTCAGTCGGGCCTGTGCTCCCGGTGCGTGGACGGCTGCGTGGGCAACTGCGAGGTGTTCCAGGCGACCTTCCGCGGACGCGAGCTGCTCTATCCCGGCCCGTTCGGCAGCGTCACCGCCGGCGGCGACAAGGACTACCCGGTCGACTACTCCCACCTGAACGTCCAGGGCTACGCCTTGGGGGGCGAAGGGCTGGCGGACGGCCTTGAGGCCAACCCCGACACCTGCATCTTTCCGGCCGTGAACGTCCAGACCGAGTACGGCTGGGACGTCAAGGTCAAGATGGCCGCTCCGGTCTTCACCGGCGCACTCGGGTCGACCGAAATCGCCCGAAAGAACTGGGACCACTTCGCCGTCGGCGCCGCCCTCAGCGGAGTCACGCTGGTCTGCGGGGAGAACGTCTGCGGAATCGATCCGGACCTGGAGCGGGATTCCCATGGCCAGGTCACATCGGCTCCCGACATGGACCGGCGAATCGCAACCTATAACCGATACCATCGCGGTCTGGGCGAGATCCTCGTGCAGATGAACGTCGAGGACACGCGGCTCGGCGTGGCAGAGTACGTCAGCCGCAAGCACGGCCTGGAGACGATCGAGCTGAAGTGGGGCCAGGGGGCCAAGTGCATCGGCGGCGAGATCAAGGTCCACTCGCTCAAAAGGGCCTTGGAGCTGCAGAAGAGGGGCTATGTCGTCACCCCCGATCCCTCCAATCCGATTATCCAGGCGGCCTTCAAGAGCGGGGCCATCAAGGAGTTCGAACGCCACAGCCGGCTGGGCTTCATCGACGAGGAGGGATTCCTGGCCGAATGCGACCGGCTCCGCGGCCTGGGCTTCAAGCGGATCACGCTCAAGACCGGAGCCTACGCCTTGCGCGAGCTGGCCATGGCGATGAAGTGGGGAAGCAAGGCAAGGATCGATCTCTTGACCATCGACGGCGCCCCGGGCGGAACCGGGATGAGCCCGTGGCGGATGATGGAAGAGTGGGGCGTGCCCAGCATCTATCTGCACTCGGCGGCCGTCCAGTTCGCCGACAAGCTGGCCGCCCGGGGCGAGCGCGTGCCCGATTTGGCCTTCGCCGGCGGGTTCAGCTCCGAAGACCACCTGTTCAAAGCCCTGGCGCTGGGCTCGCCCTACGTGAAGGCGGTTTGCCTCGGCCGGGCGATGATGATCCCCGGCATGGTTGGCAAGAATGTGGCGAACTGGATGAACAACGGCGGCTTGCCCAGGACGGTCGGCCAGTACGGCAAAACCCCCGAGGAGATCTTCGTCTGCTGGGAGCAGGTGGCCGACCTGGTGGGCAAGGACGAGATGAAGAACATCCCCCTTGGGGCGGTGGGCATCTTCTCCTTTGCCCAGAAGCTCTCCGTCGGCCTGCAGCAGTTGATGGCCGGTGCCCGCCGCTTCAGCATCCCCTCCATCACCCGGAGGGAATTGATGAGCCTGACCAAGGAGTGCGCCGAAGTGACCGGCATTCCGTACCTCATGGACGCGTATCGGGATGAGGCGCTAAAGATCCTCGAGTCGTGAGCAGCTCCCACGATCGGCAATGCGACGAGCAATCCAAGGCCAAACAAGACGGCGGTCACCGACCGAACGGCCGGGCATGACAATCTGCAGGGCGGTTCATCGGCGTTCCTTTCTGTTCTCACTGCTGTGACGGATTCCGCATGTCTCGGATGGCACAACAGCAATACTCGTTCATCAATGCGACCACCACTGATGGGTGGTAAGAACCGGCATGACCTCCACCCGAGGGGGTGCAAGAAACGCGGGACCAGTGGCAGCGATCGCTTTGCCACCCGAGGAGTTCTTCGCGGGGACGTTCTCGGAGCATACAATCAATGGCGTTCCACCAACGCGTTAGCGTTCACACGAACAACGCCCACAAGGTTCGTTGGACCAACGCATGATTCCGCGGAATGACGGGAGCCGTGTTCAGTGATGGCAGGGGTGCCAGCCAACCCGAAGATCTATCACTTCACGCATGTGCGGAACCTGCCGGGAATCGTGGAAGCAGGCGTGTTATGGTCGGATGCAAAACGCATCGAGCTTGGGCTCGATTGCGCGATCGTCGGGATGTCGCAAATCAAGCAGCGCCGGCTGAAGGAAATCGAGGTTCGCTGCCATGCCGGCACGAAAGTGGGTGATTACGTGCCGTTCTATTTCTGCCCACGATCGATTATGCTCTACATCTTGCACATGGGGAACCACCCGGATCTGAACTACACGGAAGGACAGGCCCCGATCGTCCATCTTCAGGCGGACCTGCGCGCGACGATCCGTTGGGCGGACGAGCGGGGCATCCGCTGGGCGTTTTCGGATCGCAACGCCGGGGGTTATCTTGCCCAGTTCTTCGACAGCGTGGAGGATTTGGACAAAGTGAGCTGGCCTGCGGTGCGGGCGACCGATTTCCGAGATATGGTGGTGAGGGAAGGCAAACAGGCCGAGTTTCTGCTGTGGGAGTACTTTCCCTGCGAGCTGATCGAGAAAATTGGCGTGATCGACGCAAAACGCTCTGCCGCCGTTGATAGGGCGTTGGCAAACGCGACTCATCTGCCGCGCGTCAGCGTTGAATGCGGCTGGTATTATTTAGGTGAGGGACTGGAGCCATGATCGAACTGCAGCGAGGAGATATTCTGAAGGCAGACGCCGACGTCCTGGTTAACACCGTGAATTGCGTTGGTGTCATGGGTCGGGGAATCGCCTTGCAGTTCCGAAAGGCGTTTCCTGAGATGTTCAAGGCGTACAAGGCGGTGTGCGATCGAGGAGAGTTGACGCCGGGAACGGTGCTTGTGCACGACCTGAATCGTTACGAGAGACCGCACTACATCATCAACTTTCCAACGAAACAGCATTGGCGAGGCAAGAGCCGCATCGAAGACATCAAGGCGGGACTGCAAGTGCTGGTTGAGGAAGTGCAAAAACGAGATTTCCGTTCGATCGCAGTGCCGCCGCTAGGATGCGGACTGGGAGGCCTCGACTGGGATGAGGTGCGCCCATTGATCCAGCAGGCGTTCGCCGAGTTGCCAGACGTGCAGGTGCTCCTGTATGGACCCGCGGGCGCACCGTCGGCGGAAGAAATGGTCAAGCACGAGAAGCGTCCCAATATGACGGAAGGGCGGGCGGCGTTGCTGGGACTGATGCACCGATATTTGGCAGCGTCGATGGACCCTTACGTAACTTTGCTTGAGATACACAAGCTCATGTACTTCATG
>JBDRTC010000215.1:0-10260 GCA_043824335.1 Planctomycetota bacterium
ACGGCGCTTGCGTTCGGGGGAATTTCGTGAGATAAAGGGGCCGTGGCAGGGACCGGTAAAGCAAAGCACTGCTTGTTCCAAGCAGTGGCACACGCCTCTGGACGCCACGAAGTAGGGGCACCCGGCGTTCGGTCCCTCAAAACTCGCCGCGTCCACACGAGATGCCGTGATGGATGTTCTTCTGACTTCATTCGGCTTCGGAATGGAACCCGGGAAACGGCCGCCGCGGGAAGCATGAACGATCAGGCCACTTGGCCGATGCAGCAGTTGACCTGCTCGACGACGTCCCGTTCCGTCGTTGCCATGGCGTAGATCTTCAGCCATTCGTGGTGATCGTGCAAAGGCAGCTCCTCGCTCCCGCCAAGGCGGCAGGACGCAAGGATGGTCAGTTTCTCGTACCGGGAATCGGCCCTGGCCAGTTCCCGCAATTCCTTGAGTGTGCTGACGGGTTTCATGCCGCTCTTCTCGTTACGAGTCCTGGCAGCGCCGTTTGATCATCGTGACTTCGTTGCCCGCGTCGTTGAAAGTCACTTCGTCCATGAAACTTTGCATGATGGTCAGGCCGCGGCCTTGCCCCGCTTCCAGGGCGGCCGGGTCTTTTGCCTTGGGCACGGTCGCGACGTCGAATCCCGGTCCCTCGTCGCGAACGACGAAGCGGACTTCCTCCGGCGAGAGACGCGCATGGACCAGAATCCTCCGGTCCCGGTAAAGCGGCTCCGACCGCGGGTCGCGGACCAGGCTTACCGCCTCTCCCCGCCGCAACTTGTCGAGGGCCTCCTGCATCTCTTCCATCCGGAGTCCCAGACTCCCGTGGTACAGCGCGTTGAGCAGCGCCTCCTTCAGCGCGGCGCCGATCTGGAATCGCTCGGTGAAGTCGCAGAATTCCATGCCCATGACCATCTGCTGAACCAACTCGACCAGCGGGTCAATCAGCGCCGCGTCGTTCTTCAGCGACAGGGTAAACTCGGTGTTGCTGATGCAATGGATCAGTTGCTCATAGTTGCGGTCGGCACGGGCCAGGGCGACGACTTTTTCCACCGTGTTCAAAAGCTTGTCGGGGAGTTGCGACTTGGGAACGTAGCTCGCCGCCCCTTTGTCCAGCGCCTCGACGGCGAGCGCCTCGCTGCCGAACGCCGTCATGAGAATGACGGGCACGCCCGGATGCCGCTCCCGGATGGTCCTGACCAGCTCCAACCCGTTCATCCGAGGCATTTGCAGGTCGGTGACGACGACGTCCGGCCTGGTCCTCTCGATTTGAGCGAGTGCCTCGCCGCCGTCGGCGGCCGTCTCGACGGTCCATTGCGACTTGCCCCGGAGGAGTCCGGTCACCAGTGCCCGGTCGGTTGCCGAGTCATCCACGACAAGCACTCTCGTCATCTCTTTGCTCCCTGATTGCCGGGCCGATTGTCCCGCGGAGCGGGTTTGGGAGGGGGACAGTCCCATTTTCCCTGCGGGAAAATCGGGACAGTCCCCGAGTTATTGTCCGGCCGTCCCTAAGATTCGTCTCCCGCCTCGTCTCGGCGAACGTAGTCCAACAAAACCGGAGTGAACCGTCGCATCTGGCCGTCGAGTGCAGCCCACGCTTCTTCCGCAAGGCTCAAGTTACCATCTTCCGCCATCATTTCAAGGCGGCCGGCCTGCTCGCAGGCGGCGCTTTCGCCAAAATAGCGGAGAGATCCCCTGAGCGTATGGGCGGCCAGCCGCAGTGCGGTCGCGTCGCCGGCATCGATCGCCTCGCGGATTGCCGCCATCAGACGCGGCGACTCCTCAAGGGAAGCCTCGACCACGGTCTTCAAGAGCGCGCGGTCTCCCTTGAACGACTCGATTGCCGCAGACCAATCCGGTCCTCCTTCGACCGCCTCCGGCAGCGGCATCTCCCCGGCAGACATCGGATCGGGCGGTGTTCGCTCGGCGACGGGCGTGCCGAGCACGGCTTCGATCGTGTTGAACACGACGCTGGCGCGAATGGGTTTCGCAATGTACTCGTCCATTCCGGCTTCCAGACACCGCTGGCGGTCCCCTTTCATCGCGTGAGCCGTCATCGCGATGATCGCGACGTGCCTGCCCGTCTGCTTCTCTCGAGCGCGGATGACGGCAGTTGCCTCGAGGCCGTCCATTTCGGGCATCTGCACGTCCATGAGCACCAGGTCGAAATCCTGCACCGCCAAGGCCGCGATTGCCTCCCGCCCGTGGTTGGCGACCGCCACCGTGTGCCCGTGCCTTTCCAGCAATGCCACGGCGAGCTTCTGGTTGACCAGGCTGTCTTCCGCCAGAAGAACGCGGAGCGGACGAAGCCGCTTCGGTTCTTCCGCGGCGAGCCCCTCGCGACCCTCATCTTCCGGAGCGGTGATGCCCAGGGCCATCACGATGGCGTCGAAGAGTTCCGACTGCTTAATCGGCTTGAGCAGGTATGCCGCGACTCCCAACTGCTCGCATCGGCTGATGTCGCCCGGCCGATCGCCCGAGGTGAGCATCATGATGATCGTGCTGCTCAATTCCACGTCTTTCCGGATGTGTTCGACCAGGGCAAAGCCGTCCACCTCGGGCATGTTGGCATCGGTGAGGACCAACTCGTACGGCTCGCCCGCCTGGTACGTCTGGCGAAGCAGGGAGAGGGCCTCACGGGCGCCGCCGACCACGGTCGGCCTCATTCCCCAGTTTTGCAGCATTTCCTGGAGGATGCGACGGTTCGTGGCGTTGTCGTCGACGACGAGCACCCGCGTGTCTTGAACAATCGCGGGCTCGCGTGGCGCGGCGCGGGCCGCCTCGCCCCGGGGCAGGCCAAAACACGCGGTGAAGTGAAACGTGCTCCCCCGATCGACCTCGCTTTGGACCCAGATCCGTCCGCCCATCACTTCGACCATCCGGGTGGAAATGGCCAAGCCCAACCCGCTGCCTCCGAACTTCCGCGTGGTGGAATTGTCGGCCTGCTCGAAGGCGTCGAAGATGACGGCCTGCTTCTCGCTGGGAACGCCGATCCCCGTGTCGGCGACGGCAAAGTGGAGCGTCGCCTCCTCGTCGCCTTGGGACTCAAGCTCCACGTCGACGACGACTTCTCCCGCCTCGGTGAAATTGACGGCGTTGCCCACGAGATTCACCACGATTTGCCTCAAGCGGCCGGCGTCGCCGAGGAAGCGCTCCGGCACGTCGGGCCGGATTCGGCACGCCAGCTCCAGACCTTTGGTGTGGGCTCGCAGGGCGAGCGACTTCATCGTGTCGCCCAGGCTTTCTCGGAGATCAAACACGGCCCGTTCGAGATCCAGCTTCCCCGCCTCGATCTTGGAGAAATCGAGGATGTCGTTGATCACCCACAGCAACGAGTCCCCCGAGGCCTGCACCATCTGGAGAAACTCGCGCTGCGAAGCGGCAAGCTCCGTGTCGAGCACGAGTTCCGTCATCCCGAGAATCGCGTTTAGAGGGGTGCGAATCTCGTGGCTCATGTTGGCCAGGAAGGCGCTCTTTGCGCGGCTGGCCGCCTCGGCCGTCTCCTTGGCCGCCTGCGATTGAAGCTCCGCTTGCTTGCGAGCCGTGACGTCGTGGGAGATGCCGAACGTGCCAATGATCCGGCCCTCCGGGTCGCGCAGGGGCACCTTGCTCGTGGAGATCCACCTCACTCGCCCGTCGGGCCAGGGCTGCTCTTCTTCTTTTCCCACAACCGGCTGACCCGTCTTCATCACTTCCCGCTCATCGGCCAGGTATTGCTCGGCGCGCTCGGCGTCAAAAATGTCGAAGTCGCTCTTCCCGATCGCCTCGCGCGGGTCGTCGAGGCTGAAGTAATCCGCCAGGGCCTTGCTGATGCGGATGAAGTGGCTCTCGCCGTCTTTGAAGTAGATGTAGTCGGGCGAATGGTTCATGAGGGTGGCCAAGAGGAATCGCTCGTAAGCGAGGTCTTTCTCCGCCTGTTTGCGTTCGGCGATCTCGCGCTGCAGGTCCTCATTGGCACTGGCCAGTTGGGCGGTCCGCTCATCGACGCGGGCCTCCAATTCGTCATGGGCCTTGCGCAGCTCATCGTCCGCCTCTTTCCGCTGGATCAGCCTCCACATGCCCTGCATGAGCAGGGTGAGTTGCCGGACGTCCGATTCGTTGTAGGGCTCCTGCTTGTTGCCCACTCCGGCCACGGCGACGATCCGCTGGCCGTCGAACACGGGGACGTTCATGTGACGCCGCATGTCGACGTGGCCTTCCGGATAACCCTTTTTCAAGGGGCTGGGGGCCGCATAGTCGTTTGTGATCACCGGCCCCCGCTGGCGCACCGCCTCTCCCCAGAGCCCGGTGGTCTCCACGGGATAGACGATCGGCTTGTCGATGATCGCGCATTGGTCCATGGCGGTCTTGGACCACGAATACATGGTAAGAACCGACTCGTCCTCGCTCATGAACGCCAGGTAGCCGATTTCGCTCTCGGTCAGCCGGACCGCCCCTTCCAGGGCAAAGTCGGCGATCTCCCGCACCGGCGCTTCCGCCATTTGGTTGAGATCGAGCAATGCCTCCAAACGCGATTGCTCAAGAAGCAAGGCCTTTTCCGCGCGCCGGCGCTCATTCTCCAAATCCATGCCGTGCAGGGCGAAAGCAAGGTCGCCGGCAGCCTCCTCGAACAAGTCTTGCTCCTGCCGGTCGACGGCAATCTCCCGCCCGATGGAGGCGACCATCAGGCCGCAAACCTCTCCTCCGTATTCCAACCGGACGGCTACGGCGCGCGTGCCGCGGTATCTCTCAGCGAGTCGGCAGTCGCCGAAGGCGGAGGACGGGTCGTTGAGAACCAACGCGCCGCGCTGCGCCAGAGTCATTTGCACACATTCGTTCAATTCGCCCCGCTTCATTTGCTCGACCAGGGGTGGGAAATCTTCACCCAGCCCCGCTTCGGCCGCCGCGATCAGCCTGCGCGACTTGTCCAACACGGCAATCCAGGTGCTTTGATAGCCGCGGGCCTCAATGAGGCTGTTGCATGCGCCTTCCAGCAGACGATCGCGGTCCCTTTCCCTGGCAATCAACTGGTTGATGTTGCGGATGGCCCGCAGCAAGGCGTTCAACTGCTGTATCTTTTCCTGCGCCTCCTTGCGCTCGGCGATCTCGCCTTCCAACTCGGTGGTCCTCTCTCGGACCCGCTCTTCGAGCTTGCCGGCGTGTTCGGCCAAGGCCTCTCTGGCAAACTTCATGTTAAGTGTCGTCTCGTTCAGCACTTGTTCCAGAAGGCCAATCTCGTCGTCGGCGGTGATCTCGATCCTGGTGTCAAGCTCCCCACCAGCCACTTCGGCCATCCGCCGGACGATGGCGGACAGATGTTCCCGGGCTGGTTGGGAAAGACCGTAGTCCTTCAGGGGCTTTGCTTGCTCCTGGAAGGCACAAAAGGGTTGGCCCACCATATACGCAAACGGGTCCTCGCCCGTGAACGAGTGAATTCCTTCGAGCTTCGGCTTCTCGTGCCTTTCAAACCCCAGGCTTTCAGCGAATTCTCGCGTATCTTCCTGAAAGACACTCTCAACGACTTCCTGGTAGGCAACCCGGCCCGGCAGTTGGGCCCATCTCTGCATTTGCGAGAGAATCCAGCTTCCATATTCCTCCCACGGATAAGGAAGGAAATCGATCCTGTCTGGAATGATACGGTGTTCGCCCTTGCCATCCGGAAAATCGCCGGATAGTGCCTGTTCGACGGGGACCGGATCCTCCTGATTCAGGTGTTGAGGACCGCAGATTTCCCGGGCGATGGCTTTTCTCTCTTCCCCATCCGCATTGTGCAGGACCAACTGTGCCTCGAGCACACTTTTTAGCATGGCTCGGTACGTATTAGGGCATCTGTCGATGAAATCCTGGCTGGTCGCAAAACTGCAGCACGGGTGGCCCGGCCAAATATCCTTGGAAAGAAGGTAAATGAATCCAATGCCTTTATGCACCGGGATCTGGTTGAATGGCTCAGGGCCAAAGACACCATCCACCCAACCCTTCTCGAGGTAATAGGGCATCCTCGGCGGTGCGACCTCTTTGATTGTGACATCCTTAAGAGGATTAACCCCATGCTCGGCCAGGAAGTAACACAGCAGGTAGTAATGCATCGAAAACCGATAAGGGACCCCAAAAGTGAATCCCTTCATGTCACGCGCATCGGTTATTCCGAGATGCCGTTTTGCCAGTGTCAAAGCCTGACCGTTAGTATTCTGGATCGCGGCCAGGCGGATATCCGCTCTCTTGCCGTCGATGCCGAGACTCGAAGCAAGCGGCATGGGAGACAACATGTGCACGGCATCCACCAGACCGTGAGCCATGAGTTCCTTGATTCCACTCCACCCCGGCGCAGGCTTGAGGCTCACCTTGAGACCGTTCTTCTCGAAAAAACCGTGACGGTGGGCATAGATGAGCGGAGCAGAGCAGAGGATAGGGACAAACGAAACCCTCAACTCCCGTTTTTCGAGATCACGATTGTCTGGAGATTCATTCTTGTTCATGGAAGCACCCCTTTGTCCACTGGCCCGGAGCGTTGAAGATTCTTCGTCAGGAGGTCGGCAGACTGCGTCAGGCCGGTGAGAATCACGGCGGCCGTGAGGAACCGCGTCGGAAACCGGGCGACCGGTACAAGTTCACTGGGGGCCATCGCCATTAGCTCCACGGAGAGTCGAGCAAGACGGTTTCACCTTATTCAGCATAGCCAAACGGGTCGCCGATGCACAGCCCACGGCTGCAAGTGGTTGCCGTCACAAGACTTGAGGAGCTGGACACGTCGAGCTGTTTCCGTTGCAGGGACGGCGACGCGGGAAACTGCCAAGCCGGGGCGTTTTCAAATCCATCGAGCAACCTTAGAATGGCAAAGAATGCCGGGCCGGGCGATCAGTCGGTCCCACGGCCTGCGAGCATGGAACTCGACAACGCGCAGCCCGTTCCCTCCTCCCGAGCGGTCCTCGTCGGCAGGGCTCCCCACATATGATACAATTACCCTACACCGATTCGGTCTATCGCACGGCTGCCAAACGCGTTTCTTTGTTGGCGCGGCTGTTCCCCACCGCCTCGTTTTACGTCCGATTTCTGGCCATTGTCTTGCGAGACGGGGCCAGGGCGAAACGGGGGAAATATGGCGGCGCCCAGTGGTGTCAGGGCAGCTTCGACGTCCTCCGGGCGTTGGAGAAGGTCGGGGTGCGTTTCGAGGTTACGGGAATCGAGCACGTCCAGCGGCCCGAGACCCCGTGTGTCGTGATTGGCAACCACGTCAGTCTCCTCGAAACGGCCGTGTTGCCCGTCATCATTCGACCGATTCGGAGGGTGACGTTCGTCGTCAAGCAAAGCCTGACCACTTATCCGGTGTTTGGGCACGTCATGCGGGCGCGCGACCCGATTGCCGTCAGCCAGAGCAATCCTCGTCAGGACTTGAAGACAGTGCTAACCGGGGGTGCGGACAGGCTGCAGAGAGGGGTTTCTGTTATCGTCTTTCCCCAGGGGAGCCGAACACGTTCCTTTGACCCGGCGAAGTTCAACACGCTCGGCGTGAAGCTCGCCCAAAGGGCAGGCGTGCCCGTCGTTCCGCTTGCCCTGATGACGGATGCCTGGGAGAACGGGAAGTATCTCAAGGATTTTGGAAGAATCGTTCCGTCGAGAGCCGTCCATTTTGCTTTCGGGGAACCGATGCGCATTGAAGGCCGCGGAACCGAGCAGCATCAGGCGATCATAGAATTCATTCGCGGGAAACTGGAAGAGTGGAAGGGCGAGGGGCGGGAAGGCTGAGTGCCACGACGTGCAGACGCGGACGCCCCGATTACGGAGGATTTGACTTCTCGACGAACGCAGACACTTCCTTGACGGTGATGAGGTGCAGCCGTTCCTCGATCGAGGCTCGTTCCTGCTTCCAAAACTTGCCGGTCGGGCACGGTTCCCCCTCGCAAGGACCAGGCAACCCCAGGTGGCAATCCCGCCTTGGGTCGTCCGTCTCGACGGCCGCCACGACGTCCCCCAGGCTCATCTGATCGGCGGCGACGGCCACGACATAGCCCCCTCCAAGGTCCCCCTTGGCGACCACGAGGCCCGCTTTGACCAGATCGTCGAGAATCCGGCGAAGATCGGGTTCAGCGATACCCGTCTGGGCAGCGATGTCTTTGGCCGATACGCAATGGCCTCCACCGCTCTCGATGCATCCGATTGCCAAAACTGCATCGCGAGCTGCCTGGGAGAATGCAAGCATTTCGGCAACCTTCCTCACCAGATATGCCAGCCGGCAAACGACCCTTCCGTACCCCTCATTCGGATCCGCAAACGGAATTGCCGGGCATGCACAAGTTGACCCTTCAAGTCATCAATTGACCTCCTGCAAAGCGAAGGCCGAACTGCACCCCTTTTGGACTATCGGCGCAACACGATGTACCCCATTCAGTTAAGATATTCCTCAATCAGGTAGTGCCAACCACAACCATACCGCAATCCACGGAATTCCGTCCCCGCGCCACGGGATTCCGTGGATTGACCTTTCGGGTAAATTAGGAGATTCAGTCGCTTTGGCCACTTTCTCCGGTCGCCTGGCTCGATACAATCAAGCGGGCGAAATAGGTTAGGCGGCCTCTCGGGTCGTTCCTGCTACGGGAGATCAAGCAGGATGTCTTGCATACGGAGGAACTCGTGGCTGGCGGGATGCGCCGTGGTCGGCATCCTCGTATCAGGCGCTGAGGCAGGCGAGTGGCCGCAGATTCTCGGACCCAACCGGAACGGCGTGGCAGTCGACGAGCAATTGGCCGATGCCTGGCCGGAGGCGGGGCCCAAAACGCTGTGGTCCCGGCCGGTAGGAAGCGGGTTTGCCCAGGTGGCGGTCGCTGACGGGACGGCGATCCTCTTTCACCGGCTTGCCGATGAGGAGATCATCGAAGCCCTCGACGCCGCCACCGGAAAGCCTCGCTGGAAGGCGGCCTTTCCCGTTGCCTACGTCCCCCTGATCAGCGACGACAACGGGCCTCGCGCCGCTCCCGTGATCGATCGAGGTCGCGTTTACGCCCACGGGGTCCTGGGGAACCTCTACTGCCTCGATCTGGCCACGGGCGAAACCCTCTGGTCGCGTGATACCTACGCGGAGTTCAATTCAAAACAGTCTTTCCGGGGCGAGCCGCCGGAAGGGTATTTTGGCATGGCCTCGACGCCGATTGTCGAGGGAGACAAGGTGCTGCTGAACGTCGGCGGCGACGCCCAAGGCGCCGGCATCGTCGCCTTCGCCCGCGGCACCGGCCACACCGTGTGGAAAGCCACTCGCGAGCAGGCCAGTTACTCCTCGCCGGTGGCCGTCACGGTCAACGGCACCCGCCACGTGATCTTCGTCACCCGGCTGAGCGTGCTTTCCCTGGATCCGGAGACCGGCAACGTCCGGTTTCAATTTCCCTTTGGTCGCTTGGGACCCACAGTCAACGCGGCCAGCCCGGTGGTGTTCGACGCGCACCTGTTCGTCACCGCCAGCTACGGGATCGGAGGCGTGCTGGCCAAAATCGGCGAAGACAACGCCGAAGTGCTGTGGCGCGATCCCAAGGTCCTTGCCAGCCAGTACACGACTTGCGTGGAGCACGAGGGCTGCCTCTTCGGAATCCACGGTCGTCAGGACGGCCGGCCCGCCGACCTCAAGTGCTTTAGCCCCAAAAGCCGCCAAGTGCACTGGACCGAGCCGCTGTTCGGGTACGCCACGCTCCTGAAGGCCGGCGACAGGCTTTTGATCCTCAAGACGGACGGCGTGCTCGTGCTCGCGGCGGCCAACCTCGACCGCTACGAGGAGCTTGCCCGGGCCCGCGTTGCCGACGCGACCACGCGGGCCCTTCCCGCCCTGTCCGCCGGGCGGCTCTACCTCCGCGACACGCGAACGCTCAAGTGCCTCGACGTGGGCAGCCGAACGATTGCGGCAAGGTGATCCCCGTCCTGCGGTACCAGAAGCCTATTGGGGCGGACGGGGTGCAATTCTGCGTCACACTTGCCGAAGGCGATTGCCGGGCGGATGCGCTCGGCCGAAACGCGTTTCGCCTGGAAACCGAGAATTCAAGCTACCTGGTGCTTTATCGCGACGAATCGGAGCACGTGGCCGCGGGCGGCGTGGCCACCGATGCCGAGTGCGCGTGCATCCGGTTCGCTGGTTCGTCGCCCGAGCCGATCCGCGCGTGGATCATTAAGGGCCGGCAATTGAAGATCAACGGGCAAACGTGGCTTGACTCCGACGTGCTCCGTTCCGTGGAGTTAGCCCAACGTCCGCGGGTGGTTCAAATCCACCCACCTCTTTCGTGCTGGTTTTGGGTACGTGGAAGCGGTTTTCATCGGGGT
>JBDRTC010000216.1:0-3060 GCA_043824335.1 Planctomycetota bacterium
GACCAGTTGCAGCGCGTCACGGAGCGTCGGAACACGCTCGGTTCGTGCGGCGGGGGTCGGCAGTGAAGTGAAGGTATAGAGCAGAAGTTCTTCATAATACGAGTCTTCGACGCTGCCTACGCCGTCGAGCAACCGTTCGAGGCTGCCATCGTGAAAGAGCACGATGACCCCGTCCTTGGTTCGCCGGAAGTCGAGCTCGACTCCGTTTGCGCCGAGTTCAAAGCCAGCTCGGATCGCCGACAGCGTGTTTTCCGGCGCATACTCCCAAGCACCGCGGTGTAGCAGAATCACCGTCCCATCGCGAGCACGAGCCACTTTCGCGTGCCGAGCACGGGTCTGATCGGCAGTTTCAGTTTTCAGGGCGGCTTGCGGATCAGGAACTGTTACGAGCGGCGTTTCCGGGTTGGCGGACCAGAACGAAATCGCGAGCATCAGCGACATGGAAATCGACATGGTGCAAATCCAATACAAGAAAGGCCCTTCGCGGAAAGGTTCAGCTCCACCACAATTGAGCATGATAGCACAAATCCGCGGCATTGTGGCGCGCCACGCGCATCGCGATTCTCGCCGCGTTGGCACTCTGCCAGCACACGCGCGAGCCAACGAGTGCAGTCGCTGAGTGACTACAGCGCTGTCGCCCGTAAATGCAATCGTAATTGAGGTGTTCGACACAGGCCAATGTGGTCGTTCCCCCTCGGGCGGTGACCACTCCACACGACAGTTGAACGGTCGGCGGGGCAATGCGTTTGCGCGCGTCGGTGCCCTGTCGGCGCCACGCCGAGCACAACTCGAAGACCCGAAGGGAGACGACGCGGGCCGGGCCGCCGGTTGCGTAAATCCCGATCCGCTGGTTAGCCGGGTCGGGCAGGAAGCAGGAGGACATCGAGACCCGGCCGTCGCCGCCGAACACCTCCAAAGAGGTGCGGTCGACGAGGATTTCAAGCTGAATTCGTCCTGACTCGGGCTCTAGCGGGGCGTTCCGACCGAGGCAAGAGATGCTCTTCTCGGCCACCGAGTACTCGATCTTGTGCCCGCGGACGTCGAAGCCGAACGCCGTGGCGCTGCCCAACTCGATCTCGGCCCGGACGTGGAACAACTCGCCGGTCACGCCGGCCAAGGGGTTTTCACCGGGCTCGAGCGCCAGGTCGGTCCAGGTGTGCTCCTTCTGGTGGAGCAGCTCGATTTCCTTGACGGGCTCCCGGTAGAGTCGGGCGCCTTCCGGTGTGGTCCGCAGCGAGAGCACGCGGGGAAAGGACATTTGCTGATTGAAGGGCATACCGGGGTATTGACCCCCGGCCATCCAGGCGATCTGGAGCCGTCGGCCGTCGGAGGGGGGAATGTCGCTCCAGGTTTGGGCGGCGTAGCAGTTGGCGCCCCACTCGGAGCGGAGCAGGTCGCTTTCCGGCTTGAACTGATGCCCGTCGAACGAGCCGAGCAGGTAGTTGCCGTTTGCGCCCCAGAACACCCATTTCGTGTTGTTCGGGTCGTCGTCGACGGGAAGCTCGAAGAAGTCGGGGCACTCCCCCGTGTCCGGCAGCGGAACGTCGCACAATCGCGTCCACTCTTTGAGGTTCGGCGAGCCGAACAGGGCAAAGTCGTTTTTGTCGAGGAAGAGGGCCATGATCCATTTTTTGGTGGGCTCGTGCCAGACGACCTTGGGGTCGCGGTTGGCCCCGACGACGTGCCCCAGCACCGGGTTTTTTTCGTACTTCGTCCACGTTCGGCCGCGGTCGTTGCTGTAGGCGATGCTTTGGGTGAACGGCACCGGGGGCGTGGCGTGCGAACCGGCCGAGGTGTAGATTGCCACGAGCACTTTTTCCGTGCCCGTCTGCCATCCGGCCGTGTTCGCATTGTCGACGACGGCCGAGCCGGAGAAGATCGTGCCCAGCGCGTCGGGCTCGATGGCGTGGTCGAGCTGTGTCCAATGGACCAGGTCGGTGCTGATCGCGTGGCCCCAGGTCATGTTTCCCCAGTTGATCCCCGAGGGGTTGTGCTGGAAGAACATGTGGTACTCGCCGTCGTAATAGACCAGCCCGTTGGGATCGTTGGTCCAGTTTTTCTTGGGCGAGAAATGGAACTGGGGACGATAGGTCTCCTCGTAGAGCTTGTCGACGACAAAGAGCGTGCCTTTCGGCTCGTCGCTCTGGGCGAGGCTCTCGTGGATCACGAGGGCGCCGTCGGCCGCGGGCAACTCCTCGATTTTCAGTTGGCCGGGCTTGCCCTTCAGCTTGGAGACGTCCCAACTGATCCAGTACGGTTCCTCGCTGCTCGTTCCGCCGTAGGAGCGGACCGGTTGGCCGTCGACGATCAGGCTGGCGGAATTGCGGGGCCCTTGTCGGGCGGCCAACTGGAAGACGATGTAGTCGTGTTCGATGCGGACGTCTCGGAGCGTCGAGACAACCCCCTGGCGGCGATCGCTCTGGACGATGTGGTCGATGTTGATGTGGCCCCATCCGCCCGTGGCCCGGTCGACGATTTCGAGCCGGGCGGTTTTGCCGGCCAGATCGGCGACGTCCCAGGAATACGGGTCGAGCCGCTCGGTTCCGCCCGGCTTCCGGTTGGGTCCGGTGGCCGTGCGGGCGCCGTTGCCTTCGACGAGGAGGTTGATGCACGCCTTTTCGGGATGCCATCCACCGCCGATGAGGAAATTGAGGTACTTCCGCTCGATGACGAACTCCGGCGAGGTCAGCGTGCCGGTGGTCTTGTCCTGGCCGTAGTAGCTGTTGACCAGCCCGCGGCCTTCAAACCCGCTAACCTCCATCTGCTTGGGGAGCGTGCCCCGGGCGGGACCGGGGCCGAACGCCTCGCCGGTCGCTTGCCAATCGCCGTAGTCGTCGCCCTCGAAGTCGGCGATGAGGATGTCGGGCTGCTGGGCTACGGCCCGACTCGCGATGGCCGATAGCAGGACGGCGCAGAAGAAGCTGACCCGTATACCGGGGTTTGCCGGAAAACGCCGTCTCCGGGTGGCATGGCGTCGCTTGCGTTGCCATGTTTCCGGGGCACATGCCCACGCTTCGCGAGGGCATGCCACCCCGGCATTAACAAGTGAAGCAGCTTTCC
>JBDRTC010000217.1:0-2623 GCA_043824335.1 Planctomycetota bacterium
TAGCCCTGCAAACTGATTCACCTGCCGGGCAAGCCGGCAGGGGTGAAGTCAGACAGTCGGACTACTCGCCGGTCGCACGGCTTCCTGGTTCCGTCTGGCGAGCCATTCGTTGAAAATGGCGGTGTCGATGACCAGGAAGCCGATCAGGATGATTTGCCATTGCTGCACGACCCCCAGCATGTCCATGCCGAAACGGAGCGAGCCGAGGATCAGGACTCCCAGGAAGGTCCCAATGACCGACCCGTTTCCGCCGGTGATTCGGGTGCCGCCAACCACGACGCACGCAATCACTTCCAGCTCCAAGCCTGCCGCCGCTCCGGGATGCGCCGTGGCAAAGCGGGCCGTGTGAACAACGGCGGCCAGCCCGCACACAAGGCCGCAGGCCGTGTAGAGCGTGAAGAGAAGGCGATTGACGGGAACCGTGCTGAACCGGGCGGCCTTGGGATTCTCGCCGATCTCGACGGTCCAGCGGCCGACACACGTGCGGCGGAAGACAAACGAACCCAGCCCCACGAGAATAACCAGGAGGATCGTCTGGTAGGGCACCTGGTAATCGCCGGCCCCGACCGCGGAAAGGCTCCCCCAGTCGGTGAACCACCGGGGGAAACCGCCGATCGGGTCCGCCTGGCTCAACCCCATGGCCAGCCCGCGGAACATGGCCATCGTAGCCAGGGTGACCACGAGCGGCGGCACCCTGAGCACACACACGGCCGTTGCATTGAGCGCTCCGCCGGCGGCGCCGGCCAGAACGCCGCACAGAAGCGCGATGGGGAGGGGCAGCCCCAGAGTCTGGAAACAGAGACCGGCAACGATGCTCGACATCGCCACCAGCGACCCCACCGAAAGATCGATCCCCGCCGTGGCGATGATGAACGTCATGGGGACGGCGATCATGCCGATTTCCGCCCACTGCCTTGTCCGGTCGAGGAAGTTGTAGGGATCGCGAAAGTTCTCATCCGCCGCACCGAAGCCAACGCAGATGACGGCAAGAAGGGCAAACAGGCCCATCTCGCGAGTCGCCTTGAGCTTGGGGAGTGCCTTCATTTGCCTCTCCCGGCCTTCCTGCGGCGCGCCGTCTCCACGAGCACGGGCACCCAAACGTCGACGACGACGGCGCCAAGAATCAGGCACCCGACAAACAGGCCTTGCCAGTAGGAGCTGACCTTGAGCAGATTCAACGCGTTGTAGACCAGCGCAATCAGAACCGATCCCAAAAACGCGCCGAGGGCCGTTCCTCGCCCGCCCGTGATGGAGCAGCCGCCGATCACCGCCGCCGCGATGACCAGCAACTCCCATCCCTGCCCGGTGTTCGACTGGATCTTGCCGTAGTATCCCCCCCACATCACCGAAGCCAGGCCGACACATGCGCCCAGCATGGCGAAGGCGATGATCCGCAGCCGCCAGGGAGAGAGTCCGATCAGGCGCGACGCTTTTTCCGAATTGCCGACGGCCAGGAGTCGCCGGCCCAACAGCGTTCGACTGACGAGCAGCCAGTTCGCGGCCAGCACGCCGAGTGCAATCCACAGGACCTTGGGAACGCCCAACAGGCGGCCGTCCACGAGCGTTCGATACCCCGGCGGAAGCGGCGTGATCTCGTACCCGCCCGTGATTTGCAGCATCACCCCGCGGTAGATACTGATTCCCGCCAATGTCACGATGATCGGATGAATGTTCCCAAGCCTGCTGAGCGTCCCGTTCAAGCTCCCCAAGCCGGCCCCCAACACGATGGCCATCCCGAGACAAACTGCCGGCGGCACGCCCTTGACGGCCGACAGCCCGGCCACGGCGCCGATCAATCCCAGCAGGGAGCCGATCGAGATGTCAATCCCTCCGGAGGCGATCACGAGCGTCATGCCGGCGGCCGCGACCGACACGATCGAGGCGGCCGTCAGCACGTCGAGCAGGTTCTTCACCGTGGCGAATTCGCTCGCGCGGAGCAAGGACATGACAAGAACAATCGCAACGAGCGCCACGGCGATGCCGATCTCGCGAATCCGGACCAGCCTGCCCGTGAAGCCGTGGCCGGGTTGCGCGTCTTTCGGGCGGCGGGAGTTCGCGGCGCGGGGGAACGCCGCCGCGGCCACCGTCTCCTCGGGGGTTTTTCGCGGATCGAACTGGCCCGCAAGCCGTCCTTCGCACATCACCAGCACGCGGTCGCTCATCCCCATCAGCTCGGGTAGCTCGGAGGATACGAGCAGGATGGCCTTGCCCTCCGAGGCCAGCTCGTCCATCAAGCGATGGATTTGGGCCTTCGTGCCGACGTCGACCCCCCGCGTCGGCTCGTCGAGAATGAGAACCTCGGGATTCGTCTCCAGCCAGCGCCCCAAGAGCAGCTTCTGCTGGTTTCCGCCCGAGAGCGTCTGGATGGGTTGCTCCGGCGTGTCGAGCCTCACCTGAAACCGTTCGACGACGCGGTCCGTGACCGAGCGCTCCCGGTCGCCCGAGATCACGCCCCAACGTGCAAGACGGCGTAAGACGGCGGAGGTCACGTTCGAGCGGCACGAATGGCTTGCGAAGATGCCTTCGGTCAACCTGTCCTCGGGAAGATATGCCATGCCCCGGCGCATGGCTTCGGCCGGGTCGCGAATCGAGTGCTTGTTGCCGTCAAGCCGAATGGTTCCCC
>JBDRTC010000218.1:0-3871 GCA_043824335.1 Planctomycetota bacterium
CGCCCGGTTGCCGCTCAGAATCTTGATCGCCTCGATGGCTTCGATCGAAGCGATCACGCTGACGATCGGGGGCGAGGATGCCGGCGACGTCGCACGAGGGCGTCGAGCCCGGCGGAGGACATTCTTGGATAAGACATCGCAGGCACGGGGTCTCCTGCGGCAGGATGGTCATCGTCTGGCCTTCGGCGCCCAGGCAGCCACCGTAGACCCAGGGGATGTTGAACCGAACCGCGGCGTCGTTCAAGAGGAAGCGGGTCTCGAAGTTATCGGTTCCGTCGACGATCACGTCGACGCCATCGCAAAGCTCCTCGATGTTCGTGTGATCCACGTCGGCCACGACGGGCTCGATCCCAACCTGGGAATTGATCCGACCGAGCTTCTCCGCCGCCGCGATCGCTTTGGGGAGCCCCCGGGCGATGTCGTCTTCGTCAAAAAGGACCTGGCGCTGGAGATTATTGAGCTCGATGAAGTCGCGATCGACGATGCGCACCGAGCCCACACCGGCCCGAGCCAGCGTGTTGGCCAGCACGGTGCCCAGGGCGCCGCACCCGCACACCAGCGCCCGACCGGCGGCCAGCCGGCGCTGCCCCTCTTCGCCCAAGGGGGCATAACGCATTTGGCGGACGTAGCGGTCGAGGTTGGGCGTCATGGCTGGAAGTCGGAGGTCCGAGGTCGGAGGTCCGAGGTCGGAAGTCGGGGAGGTGGTTGCCGGTGGATAGTTCCGACTTCCGACCGCCGACTTCCGCGCTGGTAATCACAGCTCGACCCGCGCCGAGCCTAAGCGGGACAGACTACAGACTGCACGGTCTTTTTTGGGGTGCCACGGGCATCTTGCCCGCGCACTGGCGAGACGCCAGTGGCACCCGACCCTACAGGCTTTTCTTCGTCCCGATTAGCGGATTACCAATTATCCCCCGAATCGCTCGCTTTTCAAGGGCGGTGGATGGGTCACTTGAGGTCGTGTCCGTCGTTTTTGAGCACGGCGGTGAGGAAGCGGCCGGTGACGGACTGGCGGTTGTGGGCGACCATTTCGGGGGTCCCCTGGACGACGACCCGGCCGCCCTCTTCGGCGGCCCCGGGGCCCAGGTCGATGATGTAGTCGGCGGCCTTCATCATTTGCAGGTTGTGCTCGACCACGATCAGGGAGTGGCCCACGGAAAGAAGGGCATCGAAACAATCGAGGAGCTGCACGATGTCGGAAAAGTGCAGGCCGGTGGTCGGCTCGTCGAGGATGAACAGGGAGCGGCCCCGCTTGGCGCTCGACATGTACGCGGCCAGCTTCAACCGCTGGGCCTCGCCGCCGGAAAGCGTGTTGGCGGGCTGGCCGAGGCGGACGTAGTCGAGGCCCACGTCGATCAGCCTTTTGAGCCGGGCCTGCACCTTGCGGCGGCCGCGGAAAAACGTGAACGCCTCGCGCACGGTCATCTCCAGCACTTCGGCGATGCTCCGGCCGCGGTAGGTGATGTCGAGGATCTCCTTGCGGTAACGTGTGCCGCCGCACTGGCTGCACCTCATGTAGACGTCGGCCAGGAACTGCATGTCGATCTCGATGCAGCCGTCGCCCTTGCAGGCGGGGCAGCGTCCGCCGTCGACGTTGAAGCTGAAATGGCTCGCCGTGTAATTGCGGGTGCGTGCCTCGACCGTGTCGGCGAACACGGCGCGAATCTCGTCGAACGCCTTCAGATAGGTGACCGGGTTCGAGCGCGGCGACCGGCCGATGGGGCTCTGGTCGACCATCACGCAGTCGTCGATCTGGCCGTCGCCGAACACGTCGTCGTAGTCGCACGGCTTGGGGGCGTCTTTGCGCAACCGGCGGCAGAGAGCCGGATAGAGCGTGTCCTCGACCAGCGTGCTTTTCCCCGATCCGCTCACCCCGGTGACCAGGCACAAAACGCCCAGCGGGAACTCGACGGTGATGTTGTCGAGGTTGTTCCCGCGGGCGCCGGCCAGGCGGATCCAGCCATGGTCGGGCGGGCGGCGGCGGCCGTTCGTGGTGACTCCCCGCCGCCGGGCCAGGTAATCGCCGGTGAGGCTCTCGGTCGATTGCTCCATCTCACTGGGCGTGCCCTGGAAGACGATCTCCCCGCCGCGCTCCCCCGCCCCGGGACCGACCTCGATCACCTGGTCGGCCGCCCGGATGATCGCCTCCTCGTGCTCGACGACCACCACGGTGTTGCCGCGGTTGCGGAGCTTCGCGATGGCGTCGATCAGGCGGTCGATGTCGCGGGGGTGGAGTCCGATTGAGGGCTCGTCGAGCACGTAGAGCATGTTGACCAGGCTGGAGCCCAGCGCCGAGGTGAGCACGACCCGGCGGACCTCGCCACCGCTGAGCGTCCGCACGGTGCGTTCCAAGGTCAGATAGCCCAGTCCCACGGATTCAAGATAGCGGAGCCGGGCGGCGACCTGCTCGAGCATCATCCGGCCCACCTGGCGCTCCCACTCGGTCAGCTCCAGATTGCGGAGAAACTTGGCCGCTTCCCAGATCTTCATCCGGGAGACTTCGGCGATGTTTCGGCCGCCGATTTGCGTGGAGAGGGCCTCGGGCCTGAGCCGCGCTCCGCCACAGGCCGGACAGGGCCGGTAGCTCCGCCAACGGCTCAAGAAGACGCGGACGTGCATCTTGTACTTCCGCCGCTCCAGCCACGCAAAGAAGCCTTTTAGCCCGCCGAACTTCCGCTCGGGAACCCCTTCCACAACGAGCGCAAGATGCTCCGGCCGTAGCTCGGAAAACGGCACGTCGACCGGGAGGCCGTAATCGCCGGCCAGTTCCAGCAGCTCCTCCAGCTCGTGGGCGTAGGCCGGGCTGTTCCAGGGCGCCATGGCGCCGTCGCGAAGCGTTTTGCCCGGGTCGGGAACGATCAACTCCATGTCGATGTCGATGACGTTGCCGAACCCTTCGCACTCCGGACACGCCCCCAATGGGCTGTTGAAGCTGTACAGCCGCGGCTCGGGCGTGGGAAGGTCCAACTGGCAGTCGACGCAGGAGAACCGGGTGCTGAACCCCATGCGCCGCCACGTCTGGCCTTCGATCGGGTGGACGACGCCGCGGCGGCCCGCCTCGGAGACCGCCGACTCGCCGTCGGAGAGGAAGGCGTAACACTCGCCCTGGCCCTTGGTGAACGCGGTCTCCAGCGAATCCCGAATCCGTCCCTCCGCGGCGCTACCCGCCGCGAGACGGTCGACCACGACGTACCACGCGCCGCCGGCCTCCGACTCCGCCCCCGAAGGCAGATCGAGCGGCCCGGCGGTCAAGTTCCCGATTCGGTCGTGGGCGACGACGCGCACAAACCCCTCTTCAACCAGCCCGGCGGCCAGACGCGCCCGCTCCTCGTCCGCCGGCGCCGGCACGCGAAACGCGATCAGGTAGCGGGTGCCCTCGGAAAGCGACCCGAGCACTTCGGCCGCGCTCTGGGGCGAATCGCGTAGGACTTCTTGCCCGCACCGCGGGCAAACGACGCGGCCGATCTTGGCGTACAAGAGGCGCAGGTAGTCGGACGTCTCGGTGGCCGTCCCCACCGTCGATCGGCTGGAGCGGCTGGTGTTCCGGCCGGTCACGGCGATGGCGGGCGGGATGCCGTCGATCCGCTCGGCCTCGGGCTTCTCCAGGCGTTCGAGGAACTGCCGAGTGTGGGCGGAAAAGCTCTCGATGTACCGGCGCTGCCCCTCGGCGTAAAGCGTATCCAGCGCTAGACTGCTCTTGCCGCTGCCGCTGAGCCCGCAAAGGACGATGAGCTTCCGGTGCGGGATGTCCAGGTCGATCGCTTTGAGGTTGTGGACCTCGACGCCGCGGAGCAGAATGTGCCGGCCAACCGCCATGGCACCTCCCAGCCGACTCTCAGGCAGTGCGTGAAAACTTTCAGCATACCGGACT
>JBDRTC010000219.1:0-4716 GCA_043824335.1 Planctomycetota bacterium
TCCGCTTCCCTCGGTGGATACCGGAATCACCCTCCCCAAAATCCGTGACGGTCAGGAGAATTCGCCCACGATCAGCGAGTACGACCATCGCTCAAAGAGCTTCGCCGCCCCGGTTGTCCTGGGAGAAAACCCCGACACCGACGCCCACCGCAACCCGACCCTGCTGGTCGACGAAGCGGGATTCCTCTACGTCTTCTTCGGGGCACACGGGCATCCCACCCGGGTCGTCAAGTCGCGGTCGCCATACGACATTACCGCGTGGCTCCCCAAGGCTCCAATCGACGATCAGGGCACGTCGTATCCACAGCCATGGCAATTGACAGACGGCGAGGTTTTCGTTTCCTACCGGCAATCGCCCGGCTGGTGCTTCCGCAAATCGACCGACGGGGCCTCGTCCTGGCAGCCGACCGTGAATCTGATCCGGTTCTCCGGGGCCCGAATCTACGCCGCCACCATCGCCGAAACAGGGCCGTATCCCCGCAAAGTTCACATCGCCTGGTCGAAGATGGGAGG
This sequence comes from Planctomycetota bacterium, assembly GCA_043824335.1. Taxonomy (GTDB): domain Bacteria; phylum Planctomycetota; class Planctomycetia; order Pirellulales; family Thermoguttaceae; genus JBDRTC01. The sequence continues at coordinate 514 of JBDRTC010000219.1, forward strand.
GGGCTCGCCCGAGGAAATCCGCTCGAAGCATCTTTGGGCCCGCAGATACAACGTCTATTACGCCTGCTCCGACGACGGCGGCACCACCTGGAGGAAAAGCGATGGGAGCCTCTACACCCTTCCGATCACGGAAGCGGACAGCGAGAAGCTCCACGACTCGGGCCAGCACGGTGTCTGGCTGAAGGACATTCAGCTCGACTCGGAGGGCAATCCCTACGTCCTGTTCATCGACGCCGACGTGGCCACCTACCGGAGCGGGTGGAAGCTGGCCGGGCGGACCGCCGCGGGATGGAGAATCTCCGACGTTGCCGAGAGCGACCACATGTACGACGCCGGCGCGCTGGCGATCCGCGCCCAGGACGACTTTCGGATCTATGCCCCCACAACCGCCTCCCAGGCGCACGAAGACGGCGGCGAGATCGAGGAGTGGCGATCCGCCGACCAGGGCGCGACCTGGACGAACACGAGGCACCTCACCTCGGGGTCCCGATACTCCCACAACCAGGTGAAGGTCGTGTTCAACCACAACCACCACGAGAACGAAGGCGACTTTCGCGTGTTCTGGAGCTACGGCGATTCCGTCTATCCGCCGGCCACGAAGGACGTCTATCTGTGCTATTACGGCGAAACGGCCGCCCGCTGGAGGCAGATCCGGATGCCCACCGCCGCGACTCCGTGAGCAGGTGGAGACGTCCCGCGAACGCCTCCTCGTCCCTGAGATTTCCCCGTTCCCAAGCGGAGCTTGGGAACGAGATCAAAGCCCCCCGACTGCGGTCGGTGGGTTTTTGTGAATAGCCCGCGTCAAACCGGCATTTTCACGGACCTGCCCCAGCGAGCCGGCTGGACGCCCCTGGGGCTCAAGCACCAGACTACCGGCACGCTCGGCGGCTCAAGCGGGGCCCGGCCGCCGCCGTCGGTGAAGTAGACGATAACTCGGGGACGGTGCTTTGCCAAGAAAGCATGCTCAAAGGGCGGTCTGAGATCCGTGCCGCCGCGCCCTCGGACCTCCGTGATATCGGAGCGGTAGGGGTACGCTGCGTGGATTGTCTTGTCGCACTCAACGACCGTCACCTTCCCTTTCTTGCCGATTTGCCGGAGTTCCTTGTTGATCCGCTCCAGAATCGGTCGCGTGATCGAGCCACTTGTGTCGATCACCGCCATGACGCGCGCCCTGGCTCGCTCTTGCACGTGGCCCGGTATCACTCCCACGAGTTCGGGAAAGCGGCGCGAGGGCCGATGTGGCCGAAGAGCACGTGATTGACCTCGTGGTGGAGCACGCCCATCAACTCCGGCGGCATGCACTGGCAAACGAAGTCGGGGGCGTACGCGTACCGGACGCGACCGTCCTTGACCATTGCCGCCATCGTGCCGACCGCCGGATCCGCGCAGAACTGCTCGAAAGAGAGAAGCCCGGCGTTGAACGGATACTTGTCGACCATCCGGCGCAGCGCGGTTCGGAGCAACTCTTCGGCTTGGACGAAACGCGCGTTCATGATCGGCTCCCGGATCTCGGAATCGTGAGTTGGTCATACCCCATTCGGTTTCTCCTCAAGTGCTTTTCGGATTACGGATTGTTGCGGCGCTTTCTCACTGCGATTGGTGCTCCGGCCCCCTGAAATCAGAAGACGTCGAACTGCGTTCGGCCGTGATCGGCAACGAGATCCCTGGCGAGCCCTTCCCCGAGAACGAGGCAATGCCACTGGGGAGCGTAGAGGCAGGTCCGCATCGCTTCGGGCTCCGCGCGGTCGGCCACGAAGAAGACGCTCGCCGACGCGGTGAGCTTGGCCAGTTGGAAGCTTTGATACCGGGCGGCATCGGGCGACAGCAGTTCGGCGGCCGGGTCGTCGCTCGGCAGCGGTTGGCAGATGGCCACGTCGACCGGCTCACTGCCGTCTTCCGGCCAAACGACCAGCTCGAGGTTGGGCCCTTCCGTCTCCAGATACCGGGCGAACGAGAGAGGGTTGATTTCCGCGCTGCACGTTTCGGGCGGCACCAGGGCGATCACGCGAAGCCGCCAGTCGAACGCACTTTCGGACCGCAGGAAGGCCCCCAAGTAGCGAGCCACCAGCGCCACGTCCGCCCCGGCCCCGAGCAGAACCGACAGAGGCCCGCGCCCGGCGCGATGCTTCTTCAGCCAACGGTAGATCAACTGCGCCGTCGCCGCCGCGACGTGCTTGCGGTCGTCGCCGGCGACCACGTGTACGCGGCGCTTGCCGCGCAGGCGGTAAAGATCGGCGATCCGTTGCGAGAGCGTCATCGCTTTCGGCGGAACGAAAACCAGCCATTCCTTGCGGATCGCCCCTTGAACGATTGGGTAGAGCGACTCCCGGGTGATCCCCACGCCCGGCCAACGACTTCTCAACAGCAGAACCACCTCCACCGTGGTCAGATCGCCCTTGCTGAAGAACGTGGTGATCACGTCGAACCGGAAGCGGCGCTCGTCGTCTTCCGACCAATCGGCGGGCCGCACTGGACGCCTCTTGCGTCCGCGGGTAGAATTGCGTGTGTTGCTTGCAGGTTTCATCCGGTCAACTCCCAACGCGAGAAAAGGGACTCCGTGGAACGAAATCGAATATGCCGGAAAACCGGATATCGGGCCACGGAAGCTTCTTGCAACCTTCGTGCAATCAAGCTGCAACGGCGCGCAGGCCGCCGACGCTTGTCGTTCGAGGGGGAGTCGTGGTAGGATGAACCGGAGAACGTGGAAGACGCCGGGCCGCGTTCGCGTTGACTCGTCAACTGTCCGGATCGGCATTCGCTGAGGAGGTCGTTTCATGGCCGGCAGCGCAGTCACGCTCGACAACGACAAAGTCGAGGCGCTCAGAAAAGCACAAGGCTGGAATCGAGGCGATTTGTCCGCCCAGAGCGGAGTGTCCGTCGAGACGATCGGGCGCATCGAACGGGGAGAGGCGTGCTATCCCGACACAGCGAAGAGGATTGCCGCGGCACTGGACGTTCGGGTCCGGGATCTCTTGCCGCCGTCAGCCACGGGAGAGTCCGCTTTCGACGCTCGCGGTCCGCAACGCGCCGAGGGCATCGTCGCCGCGATGGATCTGAGAATATGGAACGGCGAAGGGACCCCCCCGGGCGGGTTCGCTCTGGCCGATCTAGGGGCGGTGCCGCTGAAGGAGGGCGATTTGGCGCGGATCGAGGTCGCGATCGATCGCTCGGCTTATGCCTATCTCCTTTGGATCGATGTCCAAGGAAAGGCGGAGCTGATCTATCCCCGGATGAAACAAGACCGGATGAAACAAGACCGGGACAGTTGCCCAGACCCCTCGGATCAAGTACCCATCGAACAGATCGAGTTGCCTGAAGATGGTTCTGAGGCCGAGGGGGACGCCTATTCGATTTGCGGGCCGGAAGGGATGGAAACCATCGTGCTGCTCCTCAGCGCGCGCAGGCCGGCCGACTTCGACTTCTGCTCGGGCCTTCCGGAATTTCCCTGTCAGGAGGGGCTGCCTGCTTGCACGGCCGTGGCGCGATTCGAGTATCCGAGCGCCAAGCCGACGGTACGCACACGGGGTGTCCAGAAGAAGACGAAAAGAATCAACGACCCGGTGTTTCAAATCCAGACGGCACTGCGGAAATCGCTCGGCCCCTGCTTCACAAAGATCCTGGCGATCAGCTTTCCAAACGCAGGCGAGCCGGGTTGCCGGTCGCGATTTCGTAAGATAAACTGAAACTAGTGGGTGGGACGTGGCCCGTCCGGGATGGAGAAGCACCCGGGAAGGGTAATAGCGTCCAGACGGCCCGCGGCTTTCCAAAACCTCTCCCTTGGCAGCGGAGCAGGGCAAGTGGTGTTGTTGACCCTCGTGATCGCCGTGTTGAACCTCTGCCTGGGGTATGCGGTTGGCGTGTACCTGGGCTATGGACCGCCCTCCTTGTGGGACGCGTGGGAGGCGTTGTCGCTGCAGCGACCGGCGCTTGAGCCCTCCGGCGAGCAGCCCGTGCCCGTCGACCAACCGCTCCCGAGCCTGGACCTGGGGCTGCAATTGGATGGCGACTCATCCTCCGTGTCTGATCCGGCCGAACTCGTCGGCGCGAACTGAACAAGACTATCTGCTCAAGCCGATCGGCCGGGCGCAACTCGTTGAGATCCTCGACCAGGCCCACAAGCGGCAGCGCCGCTGGAAAGAGGCTCTTGCGAAAACCCTCTCGGCCAGGCTCGCGCCAGGCCCGGTCTTGGCAGATTAGCGTCGT
>JBDRTC010000220.1:0-12296 GCA_043824335.1 Planctomycetota bacterium
GGTGCACGCGATCGACCAGGGCAAGTGCCTCACGTGCGGCATGTGCTTCGAGACATGCCCGCCCACGGTTGCCGCCGTGGACTGTATCCCCGGCCACCGCCTCGATTCTGCAAGCGAGGTTCACGCGGAGGGATCTGATCACGCTGACGATCGACGGGGTCGAGATTTCGGCGGATCCGGGGACTCGTCTCTTGGGGGCGGCGCTGGCCGCGGGGATCTACATCCCGCACCTCTGCGATCACCCCGACTTGGATCCCTCCGGCGTGTGCCGGCTCTGCACGGTCGAGATCGAAGGGCGGGGGCCGACGCTGGCCTGCCTGCTGCCGGTCGAAGAGGGCCTCGTGGTGCGCACGGAGAGTCCCCAGATCGACAAGGTCCGTCGCATGGCGGTGGAGCTTCTGATCGTGAATCATCACGCGGGCTGCCTTGCCTGCTCGAAGAACGAGGTGTGCGAGCTTCAGCGGATCGCCTCTCACGTGGGGATCGACGAAAAGCGGCTTGAGCGTTTGAGGAAGACGGAGCGACAGGTTCCCGTCGACACCTCCAATCCTTTCTTCGACCTCGACCCGAACAAGTGCGTTCTCTGCGGTATCTGCGTCCGCACGTGTGAGGAGGTTCAAGGGGTCTCGGCGATCGACTTCGCGTTCCGCGGATATGAAACGACCATCAGCACTTTTTTGGGAAAGCCGATGGCCGAGTCGCGGTGCGAGTCGTGCGGGGAGTGCGTGGTCCGCTGCCCGGTGGGGGCGCTGAGACCCAAGAAGTCGCAGCAGCCCTCGCGCGAAGTCAAAACGACCTGCCCGTATTGCGGTGTCGGGTGCGGCATCTACCTGGGCGTGCGGGGCGACCGCGTCATTAGCGCCCGGGGCGATAGGGAGAATCCGGCCAACCGGGGGCGGCTTTGCGTCAAAGGGCGGTTCGGCCACGACTTCGTCAACCACCCCGAGCGATTGAAGACGCCGCTCATCAAGAAGGACGGCCAGTTCGTCGAAGCCACGTGGGACGAAGCCCTCGATCTCATTGCGGGCAAGTTCTCCCAGTACAAGGGCGAGCAGTTTGCCGTGCTCTCCTCGGCAAAGATCACGAACGAAGAGAACTACCTGGTCCAGAAATTCGCCCGGGCGGTGATGGGCACGAATCACGTCGACCACTGTGCAAGGCTCTGCCATGCGCCCACGGTGGCGGGGCTGGCCCAGAGCTTCGGAAGCGGCGCCATGACGAACTCGATCGCCGAGATCGCCGAGGCCGCCTGCATCCTGGCCATCGGCACCAACACGACCGCCGCCCACCCGGTGATCGGCCTGGAAGTCAAGAGCGCGGTGCGCAAGGGCGCCAAGCTGATCGTGGCCAACCCGAAGGAGATCGACCTCTGCCGGCACGCCCACATTTTTCTCCGGCACAGGCCCGGGACCGACGTGGCCCTGTTGATGGGCATGATGCGGGTGATCGTCGATCAGGGGCTTGCCGACACGGCCTTCATCGAGGCCCGCTGCGTGAATTTTGAAGCCTTCCGGGAGTCGCTCTCGAACTTCGACTTCGATACGGTGGAGAAGATCACCGGTGTGCCGCGGCAGAAGATCATCGACGCGGCCCGATGTTATGCCACGAACTCGCCCGCCTCGCTCCTCTATTCCATGGGAATCACCCAGCACACGCACGGCACCGACAACGTGCTGGCCACCAGCAACCTGGCCCTCTTGACGGGCAACGTCGGCAAGCCTTCGACGGGCGTGAACCCCCTTAGAGGGCAAAACAACGTGCAGGGGGCCTGCGACCTGGGGGCGCTTCCAAACGTCTACACGGGGTACCAAAAGGTCGGCGTGCCCGAGGTCCAGGCCAAGTTCGAGGCGGCCTGGGGCGTTCCGCTCAATGCCACGCCGGGGCTGACCCACACCGAGATTTTCGACGCCATCCACTCCGGCAAGATCAAAGCCCTGTACCAGGTCGGCGAGAACCCGATCCTGAGCGAGGCCGACTCCACGCACGTCGCAGAGGCCCTCAAGCGGATCGAGTTCTTCGTCGTTCAGGACATTTTCCTCACCGAAACGGCCGAGTTCGCCCACGTTGTCCTGCCGGCCGCCAGCTTCGCCGAAAAGGACGGAACGTTCACCAACACCGAGCGGCGCGTGCAGCGGGTGCGCAAGGCGGTCCGGTCGCCGGGAGAGGCAAAGCCCGATAGCTGGATCACCTGCGAGATCGCCAAGCGGATGGGCGCCTCTTTGACAGGAAGCTTCGATTTCGCCGACGCTTCGGCCGTGATGGAGGAGATCGCCTCCCTCACGCCCAGTTACCACGGCATCTCGTACGACCGGATTGACGAGGTCGGCCTGCAGTGGCCCTGTCCTTCCGAAGATCACGCCGGCACCCGGTTCCTCCATTCCCAGCGGTTTGCCACGGCGGACGGCAAGGGCAAGTTCATGCCCTTGGAGTACAAGCCGCCGGCGGAAGTCGAGGACGACGAGTACCCTCTAATTCTTACGACCGACCGCAGCCTCTACCATTTCCACACGAGCACGATGACTCGCAAGGTGGAGGGGCTCAGCACGCTCAACAGCGAAGAGCTGCTAAAGATGCACCCGGACGACGCCACCCGGCTGGAAATCGCCGACGGCGAGATGGTCGAAATCCGCTCCCGGCGGGGAAGGATCACGGCCAAGGCGCGCGTGACCGACGTCTGCCCGCCGGGCGTGGTCTCCTCGACCTTCCATTTCGCGGAAAGCCCGATCAACGTCGTCACCCACTGCGCGATCGACCCCGTGGCCAAGATTCCGGAGACCAAGGTGTGTGCGGTCCGCGTCGAGAAGGTGGAGCCTCGAGCGGCCGAAGCGTGACATCTTGGAGAGGAGGGTCTCGTCAGTCCAGCCAATCCCTGTCTTTGAGCCGGGCCGGCGTGTACTCTTCGGTGACGTAGCTGATGTTCTTGGAGATGAGGGCTTCCACTTCGAGCTTGAAGCCGTTATCCAGGAGGCGTTTGATCTCGCGCTGCCAGTCTCGCTTCTTGGCGAACCAGGGGTAGGCGGCGATCTGGCGGGCCCGCTTGCGGTCGGTGTCGTTGAGGTTGATCTTCACGCTGTCCGAGAGCCCGCAGCGATCGAAATCGAGCGAGCGCAGGCCGAGGAATCGAGCGTCCGGGACGGCCATCCGACGCGACTCATAGGCCAGGTTGATCGAGCCCTGCTTGATGACGCTGTAGATGTAGTACCCCCATGGATCGTTGTCCAGGAGGCAGTAGACGGGCAGTTTCAATTCGTTGTTCAACCGGTACAAGAGCCTTCGCACGCCCCGGGGAGGCTGGCCGCCGCCGTGCGTGAGGATGCAATTGTGCTCCCGCCAGAACCGGTCCTCGTTGAAACGTTGCCAAACCGTGTCTTTTTCCACGTGCAGGACGAACTTCGCCTTGCACTCCTTGAACTGGATCACGTTCGGCTCGACGATCGACGGGATCCCGTACCCGCCGGACCCGAGCCGGGAGCAGTCGATTTCGTCGCCGCTGTCGATGAGCGTGATCGATCCGACCATGTCGCCCCGCTTCTGGGCGCAGAGGTGCAGCTCCTCGCGAAGGGCGTTGAGCGCGACTTCGATGTCTTCGATGACCGGGTCGCAGTCGGACTGGTCGTCGAAAGTCTCTTCCCGGGTGCCTTCGATCGTGTGCTTCAGTAGGTAGTAGAGACCCCGGATGCTGGTCGACTTGCCCTCGTCGACGAGCGTCTTGCAGCCGCTGGCCACGAGGATGGTCTGCATGTAGCTCTTGGCCTGGTGGAGATTGAACAGGTGCCGCCGGTTCTTGTTCGTGCCCATCTCGAGGATCTGCTTGCGGGGGCTGTAGCGGACGTTCGAGAGGGTTCGCGAGGGGATGTCGACGTGGGGATCGCGCCGGGCGGCGGCGGCCCGAACTACTCCGTCGGCCAGCTCCGTAAGCGAGCCGAGCGTTTTGCGGTCCTGCGTGGTCATTTTCCGTTTCACTTCTGGCTTGGCCTCCCTGGCGGCGTTCTTCTTCGAGGCTTTTCTCGGCATGTCCGGTTAGAATCCTGGGAGCAACGGCTGGGTGGGGGCGTCTTCCGGTTTTTTCTCTCTCCGGGTGGGCCTGGGCAGCTCGGGACCATCGACAATCAGCACGTTGTCGCCGAACTGTTCAAGGTCGCCTTCGGTCGCCCGGCCGCGGTCGTCCAGCGTGACGTCGGCCTCGGCCGTCTTCCGCTGGGCAACGCAGAGCAACTGCTCGTAAAGCCCGTCCCGGTCGGCCTGGTTGATGTGGCTGACGGCGTTGGCCACTTCCCCGAGGTAGCGAAGAAAGATGTTCCGCCGCTCCCCTTCGTGCTTCACCCGCTTGCGCCGCATGAGAAACATCTTCAGCTTGCGGCCCACCGCTTGCAGGGCCAGGCGCAGCTCCCGCTGGATCTCGGGATAGCCGGCAATCGCCTCCTTCGACTCGCTGGTGAAAGGGACCCACACACTGGCCATGTGGACCATTAGCGTGACCGGGCCGCTGGGTAGCGCGCCGCGGGATTGGCTCAGGCCGTAGGCCCGCCAGTTTGTGCCCATCACGGTTTGGCTGATGATGCAGCCGCCGGCCTGGAACTGGAGCGGCACGCGGTTGGCGTAGCGCAGGATGGTCATCGTGTGGCCGTCGCTGAGGTTGACGTTCCGCATCGCCTTGTGCAGCCGGTCGAGTTCCGGTCTCTTGAGTTTCCCGGGCGAGACCCTGGTTTTCAGCCCGGCCTCCTGGAGGATCTTATCGGCGGCGACGGTTCCCAGGCCGTCGAAGGTGGTGGCCAGGAACTGGCGCACGGTTCTCGCGTCGCTTTCGCCGATCAGCTCGACCAGTGCCTCGCGCGAGACGCGATGGGCCGTCGGTCCGCCGCCGTAGGCCAGCCCGACCTCGATTTGGAAGGGATTGCCGCGGTAGACGGCCGGGGGCCGAGTGGCCGCGGCGTAGAACTCACCCGGCACGACCTGGTGCAACCCCTTCAAGATCAGCTCCTCGCCGATGGGCGAGATGCAATCGGTGGCCGGGGCCTTGATCTTGGTGACCTGGATCGCCTTGTAAAGCGAATCAGCCTCGTGGCGGCCGATCTTCGTGGTTCTCGCCCGGCTGGTCAGCCCGGCCGCCTCGCAGATCCGCTTGGCCACGCCCGGGGTGACCCGCGAAAACGACTTGAGCAGGAACTGCGTGAGGGTCGGCTCCTTGGTGTCTTTGAGCATGCTCACGAGCATTCCCAGTTCGACGCCGTAGGGGTGCGGCTTGATCTCCTTGGGCTCGCGGGGAAGCGTGTCGGCCACGGACGCGTAGTCTTTATCGTTGTCTTCCGAGTCCTTGTAGTGGATGGTCACGTGGGGGTTGGCGATGGCGGTCTGGTCCAGATATTCGTCGACGCTGCCGCGGCCCCGCTGGTATCGGGCCTCCAGCTCGATGGTCACCCGGGTGCCGTGGTCGGCCTCGATCCACTCGATGCCGTATTTCTCGATTGCCTCGCAGCCGCGCTCGCCCGGCGGAACGTCGACTCCCTCGCCGCGGCCGTTGAGAATTTCGGGCCGGTTGTGCTTGGTGTCGATCTGGATCTCGTAGTAATGAGCCGGCTTGCGCTTCGACACCTTCGAGATGATCTTAACCGGCTTGCCGGTGGTCAAGAGCCCGTACATCCCGGCCGCGCTGATCCCGATTCCCTGCTGGCCGCGACTCATCCTCAGGCGGTGGAACTTGGAGCCGTAGAGGAGCTTGCCGAAGATCAGGGGAATCTGCTTCTTGAGGATTCCGGGGCCGTTGTCCTGCACGCCGACCTTGTACCGGTTCGGGCCGGTCGACTCGATGTGAACCCAAATTTCCGGCAGGATTCCCGCTTCCTCGCAGGCGTCCAGGGCGTTGTCGACGGCCTCCTTGACGGTCGTCAGCAGGGCCTTGCGCGGGTTGTCGAAGCCCAACAAGTGCCGGTTCTTGGCAAAGAACTCGCTGACGGAAATGTCGCGTTGGCTGGCGGCCATCGACTCGGCGGTTGCCCTGCGTCGACGGCGTGCCGGCACGCCCGAGCCGTTGGCTTGGCCGTTGGATTGGGAAGCCCCCCCAGGGGAGGCGATCCGCTTCTTTTTGCGAACTTTCCTCTTCGGCAATGTTGTCGCTCCCTGATGACACTAGCTAGACGGGGCGGGAACCCCGTTTCGAGGTGGGTCGGCCCGCGGCACAGGCCGCCGGGTTGGGACTGGAACGATTATAACGGTTTTGCCGGCGGGCTCCCAGGCGGTTTTATCCGCCTCTTGCGGAGGTCCGCGGTCTTTGCCGCGTCCGGCACATAAAGATTCACCCCTAACACCGCTACAAGCCGAGGATGCTTACTGTGGTCCTGTGAACTCGTTGAGGAGCCGACCTATGGTTCTCAGAGGATTGCGTGTGACGATGGTGCTGGCGGCCCTTCTGGTCGCGTTGAACCTGATGCCGGATGGTGCGAGCCAGGCTTACGCTCAAGGGCGGCAGCGGACGGCGCCGGACCTGTTCTACAATTTCTACGTCCCCCCGGGGGCCTATGGAAGCGTCGGGGCGCAGTTGTACCTATCTCCCGTGCCCACCCCGCCTTTGGTCGGCCATACGTACATCACCTACCAACCCCTGATGCCCCACGAGTTCCTCTACAGCCATTGCCGGGTGTACCGTCGGCAGCACCCGCAAGGCGGCTGGACCAGGACGGTGGTGAACTGGAAATAGGCCCGCAACCGTCTGGTGACGGCATTGTCCCGCGGATCGTGCGGCCGAAGCCGAAATGCGGTCAGTCCACACGAAAAGGAACGAGCCGAGATGAAACGCTTCTTGCTCCTGACCCTCGTGATCGTCGTCCTGGCGGTGACCGCGGCGGCCGATTCCGCCTGCGCTGCCGAGGGCATCCGTATGGCGGCAAAGCAGCAATACCACACCGCCTGCTATCCCTGGCACGGCGGATACTACCACTCGGCTTGGGGCGCGCCGGTAGCGCTGGTCGTGCCCCCCACGGCCGAACTCGAAACCAACTGGGGCTGGGGTGTCGGGAACACTCGAACCACGTTCATCTGGCATCAGTTCCAGCGCAATTACCCGGGCCCAGGCATCCAGGGCCCAGGACAGTTCCGTCGCACGCCCTATTGGCCCAGCGACACCCGCCAATTCGGCGTTTACTACGTTCGCGGGCCGTGGTAGGCCACGCTTCTCGCGAATTGGTAAACTCACGTTGGTGCGGCAGTTGCACTGCCGCACCCTCAGTGTCCGGGAGAGGTTCGGCAGTACAACTGCCGAACCAGCGAGAAGGGCGAGCTCGATCGGCCCCCTGATTCGCGGCGAGTCACTCTGCCAACCAGGGCAGCCCGACGAGGCCTTCGTTGGGCTACCCTGTTCGTCTTTCATGCGCCCCTGCTGCGGTCGCCCAGAGCCTCCCGTCACAGCGCGAGCAGCCTCCTGTGTCGCGGAAGTGATCCATCTAAGAATCGACTCGACGGCGCTGTGGCCGCGGCTCTCCTCGGCCTCTCTGCCGAGGTGGATTTTCCGCAAGTCGTTTCATAAAAACGATTTACTCCATCGCGACGGCTTCACAGGCTCTTTTTGGCACGCAGATTGCGACGTTTGCCAAGCGTAAGCAATCACAGGGAAGGTTAGTCCCAGGGAGGGCAAATCAATGTTTCCCGCTAGCGTCCTCATGTTTGTCGGAACCGTGATCTCCGTGTACATGACCCTCGATTTCAGCAGGCCGTTGCGCAAGACTAATCCGTTCTAGTCACAGCCACTCCCCGCGTGGTGCGACCGGTGCGGGTCCAGCTCGGCCCCAAGGAGCCTGAGATAATGTTCAGTCCAATTCTGCAACTGACAGTGGGAATGATCCCCCTGGTGCTCTTGGCCCTGGCCGTGGCCGTGCGTCCTTCGGGGGAGAGACCGTCGGGCCGCGCTCGCTGAAGCGAAGAGTGGTCGATGTCGTCTCTTGTCCCGCGCCCGGAACGCAGAGCTTCTCTGGGGCATATCCGTAGCGGTCCGGTTCCGCTATTGCCCGCAACGGTTGAGCAACTCGAAGAATTCCGCTCTCAAACGCGGATCGAGCAACTCGGCGAACCGGGCCGTCACCTCGCGATCGCGGAGCCGGGGTTCCGGGTAGAGAACCGCGAGGAGCCGTATCATCTTCTCGGCTTGCTCACGGTTGTTCGAGCGATCGTGCAAGAGTGCCACTGCGTACTTCGCGGAGAACCAGCGGTCGCTCCCTGGGCGAGACTTCTTCTCGACCTCGCGCCACTTGGCCAACGCGGCCTCCTGTGAAGGGCGATCCTCTCGACTCAAGAGCAGCCGGGCGTAGCCTTCCTGGATCTCGCCGTCGTGAGGATGGGCCTGGGCCAACCGGCGGTAGGCGTCTAGTGCCGCGTCGATTTGGCCGAGGTCGGCCAGGGCCTGGGCGGCGATGCGGTCGAGGTTCTTTTGGCCGGACGGCGGTAGCTCTTCACGTCGGGTACGGAGCAGCTCGACGGCGCTGGACTGAAGCGCGGCCAGTTCCGCCCGGACCTGCGGCGCCGCCGTCGTGCCCACGCGCCCAAGCCCTTGCAGCATGTCCAACAACTGCCCGGGCGGACCGGTGGAGATTTGCCGAAGCATGTCGGCCGCCTCCTGGCGACGGCCTTGACCGGCCAGAGAAAGGACCAATAGCGCCCTTGCGGCCGACTGCCACTCGGCCGGGGCGTCTGAAGCGCCGTCCAGTGCCGCCGATAGGATTCGTTCCGCCCGGCCGAAGTCGGGCGTCGTGCAATGGAGCCGAAAGGTAGCTGCGTGGATCGCCGCGCTTCGGGCGAGCGGGCCCCACCGTTCCCGCAGGCGTCCTTCAGGCCCGACGACAAGCGACTCGAACCATCCGGCGGCTGCCGCGGCGATTTCGTCGGTCGGTTTGCCGGTCGTCTTCGACTGGTCGAGCCATGCTTCGTAGCAATGAGCCGCGCCCTCGACGACTTTGACAAACTGGGGATAGTCGGGCGCAATCGCCCGATACTGTTCGATGGCCTTCTGCCACTCTCGCCGGTGCTCTCGCGACCGGCCCAGGCACCAGCGGACTTCATTGGCCGTGGAAGCCTCGGGCCAGGTCGCCAGGTGCGTTTCGGCCAGCGCGATGTACTGGTCGAGGGAGCCGGGGGGCTCTGTTCGGGCGATTTGTCCGGCGTGGTAGATGGCCAACAGATGTGTCTCGGGAGCCCGTGCCTGCTCGGGCGTCGCCATGGCCAGCCGCTCGTATCGCCGCATCGCCTGCTCGTGCCGCTCCCGGTGGTGTTCGATCGTGGCGGCCACAAAGCCCAGGTGAAATGCCTGATCCGTGCGGCCTTGCTGCTGGGCGAGGCCCCGGGCCCGGTCGTAGGCGGCGAGGGCCTCGTCGAGTTGTCCGCTGTGGTAGGCGTTCTCGGCGGCTTGGACCCACATCTCGAGGTCGCCGCCGGGAAGTCGCTGAACGTCGCCCGACAAGAGCATCTGTGCCCGGCGTATCCAATACGGGCCGTCCTCCCGACCGATCAAACGGACCACGTCGTTGGCCTTGGCCTGCCATTGGGCCGCCGCTTCCTGGTTGCCCAACTCGTCGGCCGCACGCCACGCCGCCAGGCAGGTCTCCAAAAGGGCGTAATCCAGTTCGCCCGAGGTGACACCGTCGAGCTGCCGTCCTTCGGAAAGCAATTGGACCGCTGCGGCCAGCCGGTTGTCTGCCACCGCCAGCCGCAGTTGTTCGGCCCGGGCTCGAAGCGCGATCGCCGGGGGCGGCTTGGCAGCCTGAAGGGCTTCGAGCTTTCGCTGGGCCGTCGCGTAGTCGGCCAGAAGGCGATGGCAGACGATCTCGTTGACGCGGCTCCTCCAGGCCAGGGGGTGCGTCGTGTCGAGATTCGAGAGCGGACCGAGCATCTCGACGGCCCGCGTCAGCGAGTTGGCCCAATCGGCACTTTGGGCCTCGAAGCACTGCCCCTGGTTGCGGTACGCCCGGGCGAGCTGATACTGGATGCTGTCGCGGAGCGAGGTGAGCTGACGGACCGTGAGCTGATTCGTTTCAGACGGGGCGGTGTTGCGCCCTCCAGGCAGACTACTCTCCCGCAGCCGGTGCTCCACTTCCTCGCCCAACTCTTGGAGCCGTTGGAGGGCGGCCTCAAGCGAGGTTTGGGCCTCCTGGAGCAGCCGGCCATTCTGGGCCAGGAGTTGGGCCTCCTGTCGGGCCAACTCCCCCCGAGCCAAAAGTCCCAGGGCCCCTTGCAGACGCACCAAGACGAGCCGAGGGCTTTCGGGATGCCGTTGGGCAAAGTCTTCGGTCACGTCGACGGCGCGCCGCCAGAGCGACTGCCGCTGGTCGGGGGCGGAGTTCACGGCCCAGTCGGCCAGCGTAAGCGACAGCTCGATCACCAGCTCTGCCCGGCGCGAGTCGGGCAGGTTCGCCTCTTGCAGTCGACCGGTGCAGTAGCTCTCGGCCAACTCAAAGAGGCGCCGTTCGCGCAATCCCGCCAGGAAACGCTGGTCGCTCGAACCCTCGCCCGCGCAGGTCACGTTCGCTAGCGCCGGCACGAGGGCCGCTGCGGTGGCCCATGCCATCAACAGCTTCCACCACCCGATCAGACGATGACCATATTTCCTCACACGGACCTCACTTGTCGAGCGACGCCGCGAACTGGATACGTTCCAGGCCGATCTGCCGGCAGACGTCATACACGTCGATCACGTCTTCAATGGGCACTTCGCCTTCGACGTCGAGAATTACCGGCAGGTCGATCTTCACTTGGGCGACGCCTTGCAGCTTGGCGCGAACTTCGCCGAGATTGGGCAAGTTCTCCCCGTTGATTTGCCAGCCTATCCGGCCCTCGCTCCAAAGGATCTTGACGACGATTTCGTCGAGGTCCTCCAACTCCGGATCGATAGGCTCGCTCTCCGCAAGGGTCCCCGGCAAGGAAAGGTTCGTCGGCAGGATTTCTTCGGCCGCCCGAAAGCTGGCCGTCGAGACGAAAAAGATCAACAACAGGAAGATCACGTCGATCATCGGCGTCATTTTGACGTCGAGCCGACCGCGGTCGTCACGATGATAAGGGGGCCTGCGCATGGTCAAGGATGAAGGCGGAAGGATGAAGGATGAAGGAAGACCGCATCGCAACCGACAGGTCTTCATTCATCCTTCATCCTTCATCATTCATACTTCTTCCCTCCTTCCTCAGTTTCCCGCGACGACGGCAAAGGTCACGTCCCAC
This sequence comes from Planctomycetota bacterium, assembly GCA_043824335.1. Classification (GTDB taxonomy): domain Bacteria; phylum Planctomycetota; class Planctomycetia; order Pirellulales; family Thermoguttaceae; genus JBDRTC01. The sequence goes on from JBDRTC010000220.1 coordinate 11,194, forward strand.
GCGCCGGCCCGGGCGGAGGCGATGAGGATCGGCTCGATCACCCGGTAGGGCACGCGGCGGTCGGAGCGGATGCGGACCTCCAGCTTGCCGGCGGCGCTCTCGCTCTCGTAACGGATCAACTCGCTCAACTCGTCGGCGTGCATCACCTTGCCGCCCACTTGAATCCGTCCCTCGGGCCGCGCTTCGCCGAGCACGTTGACCACCACGCGGCGCGCCTCGTCCACCTCCGCCGGCTCGCCGCTACGGGCGTCGGGAAGGTCCAGCTCCAGTTGCGTTTCCTGCCGGGCGAGATGGCTGGAGACGAGGAAAAAGATGATCAACAGAAAGACGACGTCGATCATGGGCGTCATGTTGAAGCCCAGGCTTCCGCGGGCAAGGTTCGACGGCGCACGCATCAGCGTTCTCCTCCAACCGGCGGCGGCGTGGGGGCGATGGGCGGCGCAGGCCTTCCGGGGACGCCCATCCTCCGTTTCCAAGGGGCGAAGACGTGCTGGGCGACGTACGTCGATTCCGCCACCAGTTGGTCCACCCGATTGCGAAACACCGCAAACGCCGCCAGCGACGGGATGGCCACGATCAGCCCTTCGACGGTGGTCACCAGTGCCAGGTAAATTCCCTCGGCCAGATCGGCGGCGCGGGCGGCGCCCTGTGTGTCGGCCACTTCCCGGAACGCGAAGATCATCCCGATCACCGTGCCCAGCAGTCCCATCATCGGGGCGATGTTGCCGATGACGGAGAGGTACTCGATTTTTCTGAACAGCCGGGCCGACTGCTCGGCGGTGGCGTCTTCCATCGCCTTTTCGACGGCCGGCCATCCGCCGTCGGCCTCGGCCAGACCTGCCGTGAGCACGTGGGCCAGGAAGCTCTGCTGCATCTGGCACCGCTGGCTGGCCGGGCCCAGCTTGCCCGCGGCCAATAGCTCGCGTGCCTCCTCGGCCAGGCCCGGTGGCATCAACACGGCGGCCCGGATGGTCATCACGTGCTCGATCACCAGGGCGACGGCGGCGATCGAGAGCAGCATGATCAGCATCCCCACGATCCCGCCCGCGGAAAGGATCTCCAGGACCGACTGAGGTGAGTTCGAGCCGTCGCCGTCGGCCTCG
>JBDRTC010000221.1:0-6809 GCA_043824335.1 Planctomycetota bacterium
CCCTGCACCAGGATCGCCACCGCCAGGACCGAGAGGATCGGCCCTGCCTCGGCCCACCTCTCGCCCCCCAGCACACGCATCGCTTCCGGGGCCACGATCGCCAGCCCCACGGCCGACGGGAGCATCACCAGGGCGATGAAGCGGAAGAATCCGAGCAGGAGCGGGGCGTATTGGCGCCGGTCGCCGGCGGCGCGAGAAAGCACCGGAAGCATGACGCCCGTCAGCGGCGTCAGCACCAGATGGACCGGCTTCATCATCAGATTGAACGCCTGGCCGTAGAGGGCCAGAGCCGCGGGTCCCAGGGCGTATCCGACCAAGACCTTGTCGACGTTGGCCACCAGGTAGAACATCAGGCTGCCGAGCGTACAGTGTCCGCCGAAGTGGATGAGCCGCATGGCGCCCGTTCCGCGAAGCTTGAAGGCGGGCCGCCACGGCTCGAGCCACCAGGTGAGTGCCGCCAACACCAGAAGCTCGACGTACTGTTGGACGACCAGAGCCCCGATGCCCCAGCCGGCCACGGCGGCCGCCACGCCCGACAGGCCGGCCGTCGTCAGGGCGACCAGTTGGGCCGCGGCCAGGGCGCCCAGCCGGAGCTTGCGCCGCAACAGCGCCTGATGCTGCGCGCTTAGGGCCGCGGCCACCGAGACCCCCGCCAAGGCAACCGTGACCCAGCCCAGATCCGCTACGTCGTGCCCACGGATACCGTAGAACCATACCAAGAGGGGTGCACACGCCGCCGTCAACAGGGCCGTGGTCAATCCCAGCCCTTGGTTAAGCCAGAAGAGGGCCGAAACCTGGTCGTCGCTCAACTCAGACTGTTGGACCGTAGCCACGTCGAGGCCCGAGGTGGTCAAGATCCGTCCCAATAGCAGCACGGGCATCACCATGCCCAGCAGCCCGTACGGCTCCAGGCCCAACAGCCGAAACAGCGCGGCCAGTACGCCGAGCGAAACGAACTGGGCGGCGATTTGCGCGGCGATCACCGCCCTGCTCCCTTGGCGGAGCGACTGCCTCAATTGCTCTGGGGAAGACACCATGAAGGTCTGCCAAGGCCTGGCAGCCACTCTATCGGTTGGTCCGAACGGCACATGCAACGACTTTACCGACGACGGGAGCGAAGTCAAGCCGATCCAACTGAGGACGCCCGAGCCACGGGCTGGACGAGCAGGCCTTGCCAATCCTCGAAGGGTGTCTCGGGGCGACCAACGGGACCGAGTCGATCCGGGTGCCGCGTGCGCCATTGGCGATAACGCTCGCGCCAGTTCTCCGGGCCCAGTCGTTTGGCCAGATGAGGCTCGCCGGTCAGATAGAAGATCGCCTGCAGATCGAGCACTTCACGCCAGGTGATCGTCTTGGAAGGGCCGGCCGTTTGAAGCACGTCGAGGTAGGCGACGATCGAGGCGATTTCCCGGTTCGGCTCCTGCGCCGCTCGCCAACTCCAGTAATGGGCCCAGCGCGGCAAGCGCTCCTCGTGCCAACTGAATTCGAGCGAGAAGGCTTTTCGCGTCGCTTCGGGGCTCTTGGGCTCTTTCACATATTGGGCCACGTAAAGATCGAAGCGTTGATCGCCGGTGCCCCACCGCCCGACCAACTCGCGGAGCTTCTGTTTGTGGTTTGGGGCGGATTCAAACCAGGCGATTTCAGCCTGAGCGTCGGCGAAGGAGCCGGCGGCTCCGACCCGGTAGCAAGCCCAGCGGGAGGCAAACTGCCCTCGGTTCAGGTAACCCCACGTGCCAAGGCCAACGCCGGCGAGTGCGACGAGCGAAACCAGTATCCGCAACCGCAGCCGCATGGGTCGTCTCCCACGGGACTCATGAATAATCCGGGCCCGGGGCGAGTCGGGCCCTTGTCTATTCTAGGTTGCGAAAAAAAGGCGCGTCTGCCGCTTGGGACAAGCTACGTGCGCTTCGCACGTTCACAGGGCCTCTCGGGGTCCTTCGATCGCGGGCCCTCGGTATTCAAGCGGGTCCGAAAGCGGCAAACGCGCCGACAAACTTGAAAGCGAAAACATCAGGATGCAGCATCAAGGATGTGGTTGACCGATGCCCCGGCGACGGTGGAAACGCGTCATGGTCCTGCCGTGATCTTACCCACACTGCCGAAGGACATCCACGGCCGAGGCCCGCTGACGTCGAGTGCCGCGTGCAAGCGGCGCCGACGGGGGCGCCTCGGCAACTTGTTTCCACCGCGTTCGGGGCGCGATTTGGTTCGCAGGAATCAACGCTCGGCCGGTCTCCAGTGCCGGCCGCCGTGTGTCGCGTTGTTGTCCTCCGGCAATGTGCATATACACGATGGAACGCCAAAGTCAAAAAAGGATCTCGACAAAACTCAGCCGAAAGCCGCCGCCCAAGAGGTAAGTGCAAGAGCCGCAAGCAACTGCGGCTTGAGAAAAAATTTGAAGCCGGCCGCGGGCGTGCCACGGCAAGGTTTGGCTGATGCGCACGCGTGACAAAAGCGTGCGGAATTACCCTGGCCGCAAGGGACAGATCAGGCAACGTGGAACACGCCAGCGGAACGACCGGCGCGGTTTCGCTAGCCGGCAAAGCGCCGCGCGATGAGCGTGATATTCTGGCCGCCGAACCCGAAACTGTTGCTGAGCACGTGATCGCACTGCACTTCCCGAGCGACGTTGGGCACGTAGTCGAGATCGCACTCGGGATCGGGGTTTTCGTAGTTTGTGGTGGGGGGTACCACGTTGTCGCGCATGGCCAACAGACAGATAATCATTTCGGTCGCCCCCGCCGCCGCGATCAGGTGCCCCATCATGCTCTTGGTGCTGGAGACCGGAATCGCATAGGCCTGCGATCCGAAGACTTGCTTGATGGCAAGGGTCTCCACGCGGTCGTTCACGCTGGTGCTGGTGCCGTGCGCGTTGATGTAATCGATCTGGTCGCTGTTGAGTTGGGCGTCGTCCAGGGCCATCCGGATGCAACTGATGGCGCCGCGGCCCTGCGGGTGGGTGTCGGTAATCCGGAAAGCGTCGGCAGTGGAGCCGTAACCGCAAATCTCGCCGTAGATGTGGGCGCCGCGGGCCTGGGCGCGGTCGAGCGACTCGAGCACCACCATGCCGGCGCCTTCGCCCAGCACGAACCCGTCGCGATTGCGGTCGAACGGGCGGGAAGCCCTGTGCGGCTCGTCGTTCGAGGTGCTCAGGGCCGTGAGCAGGTTGAAGCCGGTGACGCCGAACGGGTGGATCATCGTATGGGTGCCACCGGAGAGCATCACGTCGGCCTCGCCCCGGCGGATGAGCTCCACCGCCTCGCCGATGGCCTGGCTGCTGGCCGCGCACGCGGTCAGGCAGTTGACGTTGGGGCCCTGGGCGTCGAAGAGGCTGGCCAGGTGCCCGGCCGGCATGTTGGGCTCCTGCTCCAGCTCGGCGATCGGGTGCAGGATTTCCATGCCCGTTTTGGTGAAGCGGGCCAGGTCAAGGCTCTCGCCCTCCAGCGCGGCAACCATCATTTGGGTGAAGCGGGCGAAATCCTGCTGGCCTTCGCCGCTCCCCGTGTAGACTCCGAAGCGGGTGGGGTCGAGATCGCTGCCTTCGATTCCCGAGTCGGCCACCGCTTTCTTGGCTGCCCCCACGGCAAAGTGCGTGTGGCGGCCCTGGTACTTCCACTCCTCCGGGTCTTCGCCCACGTCGGAGACGTCCCAGTCGCGAACCTCGGCCGAGATCTTGGTGGGGAAGCTGCTGGCGTCGAACAGGCTAATGTACCCGATGCCCGAATCGCCGTTCAAGAGCCGGTTCCAGGTGGCCTCGATCTCTGAGCCCAAAGGAGTCACGAATCCCATTCCGGTAACCACCACGCGTCGTCTCATATCTCCACTCCCTGGATAAACGGTCCTAATGCGTGTGCGATTCTTCCGGTTCGCCCGGGCCGGCCAGCCACGCCGGTTCGACCAGAGGGGAGCCGTCGGCGGCCCGCCCCACCTCGAAGGCGCGCAAAATCCTCAACGTCTGCGCCAGGTCTTCGGGATTCAACGTGATTTTTTCTCCGAGTTCGCCGTTGAGATTGGCGAAGACGATCTCCATCTCGGCCTGGAGCCGGTCGCCATTGTGACTGGTGGCGGTGACCATCGCCCCGTCGCGTTGGATGTAGTCGATCGTGGTCGTGTAGATCAAACTGTCGCCCGGCTTCGCCTCGCAGAAAAACTTCGCCTTGGGAACCTTTGCCAGCACCACTTTCGCCTTGAAATCGTAGTGCTCGCAGACGAGCAATCCCCCGGTTTGGGCCAGCCCCTCGACCACCAGCGAATTGGGCATCAGGGGATAGCCGGGGAAGTGATCGTGCAGGTGATCCTCGGCCAGCGAGATGTTCTTGATCGCCTTGGCCCGCCGTCCACTTTCGAACTCGATGAATCGATCAATCCAAAACCAGCGCATAACACCAATCTCTGCCGTGGACTGCCGCGACACGCCGACGCGAACGTCAGCTGGTCACTTCTACCTTGGTTTCAATGAATCGGCACATATCGGCCACGGTCAACACGCTGCCGAAATCCTGTACGACGGGGTTCTTGGAAAACTCGTCCAAGTTGGCAAAAGGCATCCGGCTGCGAAGCTCCGCCAGCCCGGCCTCGGTGACGCGGCCGTCGTGGACGTACTCCGAGTTCGTCAAAACGTCCTCGGGGAACAATTCCCCGCGGGGAATCTTGATCTCGAACGCTTTTTCCAGCCGGAAAACGATGTCCAGAAAGTCGATCGACTCCGCCCCCAGGTCTCCGACCAGCGTGGCCTCCGGAGTGGCTTCATCCTCATCGACACCCAGCGCCTCGACCAGCGCACTCTGGATCTTTTCAACGATCTCATCCTTCGTCGGCATTGACTGAACCTCCAAACTTGACTGTATTACCTGGACCTCTGCAAAATGGCGGGGTAGGCCTACGTGTTGAAGCGGGTGCGGCTTGCCGCAGGTGCTTCCATAATTCGACCGAGGACAGAGTCGTCGCGGGCTCTCTCGACCTCAGTAACCGCCCAAGCTGATCCCTCCGTCAACCCGCAGTATTTGACCGGTTACGTAACTGGCATCATCGCTGGCCAGGAAGGCCACGACGTGGGCAATCTCTTCCGGCTGCCCCACTCGTCTCAAGGGGATGATCTCCTTGAGCTTGTCGCCCACGAAGCTGCGGACCGCTGCGCTCATGCCCGTTTCAATCATCCCCGGCGCCACGGCATTGACCCGAATCTTCCGGGGCGCCAACTCTTTGGCCAGGCAGCGGGTCAAGCCGTTGACTCCCCCCTTGCTGGCCGCGTAGTTGACTTGTCCGCGGGAAGGGAACTCCGCGCCCGTGCTGGACATGTTCACGATGCACCCGCTCCGCTTCATCATCATCGGTTGAGTCACGGCGCGGCAGTAATTGTACGTTCCGCCCAGGTTGACCTCGATCACGTCGAGCCACTGCTGCTTGGCCATTCCGCCCATCAGGCCGTCGCGCACGATGCCGGCGGAGTTGACCAGCACGTCGATGTGCTCCCACTCCTCGAAGAGGTCGTCGACCAGTTGCCTGGCCCGGTCGGTGTCGCGAACGTCTGCCTCGAACGCGCGGACCTCGCCGGGGGTGTCCTTCAACTCTTCCACCAGTCCCTGGGCCACCTTCGGATCGCACATGTCGACCAGCGCAACCCGGGCCCCTTCGCGAGCCAACTGGGTGACGCACGCTCGCCCGATCCCATTGCTGCCGCCGGTGACAATCGCCGTCTTGCCTTCAAACCGCATCGCCATTGCCTCTCCCACTCGAAAATCCGCCGCCCCGGGGCCCCGACAGGCACAGGGGACGGACTGGTCTACGTGGTTGTTGATTCCGCGGCCTGTCCGCTAGGTTGCCAAAGCACCGCGAACAAAGCCCGCATCTGCCGCCTGATCGTCTCGTCGCTCGCTGCCCCACCCGGGCGCTGGTCGGCCAAATTATAGCGATCCAAAACCAGGCGGCCCCCAACGGTTGAGCGCCCGTCGACGGTTCCCTTCACCTTCACCGTGGTCTCCCGCTCGGTTTGACCCGTAATCTCGGCCACCAGGCGGAGGGTGTGCCCCGGCTCCACGAAATGGCCGTACTTTACGGTTCGGGCCTCCTTGAGCACCACCATGCTGTGGGCAAAGTCCTCGGTCGCCCGAACCAGCCACGCCCCGGACTGGGTCATGGCTTCCAGCATTAAGACCCCCGGCATCACCGGAAACCCCGGAAAATGGTCGGCCAAGTATTCTTCGGCCAGAGAGAGCGCCTTCACCGCGACAATCCTGGTGCCGGGCTCAAGCTCCTCGATCCGATCAATCAGTGAGAATCGCATGGCGTGCCTGGAAGGATAGTTGGCCTGCGCAAGACAGGGCAAATCCGGTGAACCGAACGTTTCAGTATAGTCCCAAGCCCGAGGCGCGACAAGCGTGAAACAGGATACACGTCCGTGGGGCATAAGGTCAACCGAGAAAGCGTGTTACACACCACTGTCATCCCACCTGACTCCCACAAATCTTGCGGTTTTTTCAGCTTCGTTATCCTCAGGTCGGGCCGGTTTTTGATCGCACACCCCCTCATTGTGATGGCTTTCCCAAAGACCTTAGGTCGGCTCCCATTCGCGGGGGATCGATACACGGGCGTCTCTCCCGCCTCCGTTACCACTGACCATGCCTGCCGTTTTGGCAGGTATGGGGCAAACGGGGAAGAGATCGACGCGGCCAAGATCAGTGCCGACTATGCCGACGGGATGCTCACGCGGCCCTGATTTGGCCCGTTGGGTGCTGGCGGGTGTGGGGATTTCCGGGTAGACTGAACTGGGCCCATTGGGGTGACGCCATTCTTTCGGGGGGGGGTATTTA
>JBDRTC010000222.1:0-17532 GCA_043824335.1 Planctomycetota bacterium
TCCGCTTCCCTCGGTGGATACCGGAATCACCCTCCCCAAAATCCGTGACGGTCAGGAACTAGACAATAAGGCGTTACGACTCGCCGTACAACGGATCGTAGAAGAGGACGCGATGAGCTGGCAGCTTCCAGACGACGTGCCCCTGAGAATCGACGCGGCGCAGAGAGCCATCCTGCACGAGCAGGAAAGTTTCCCCACGGGCGTCGGTGAGGAACTCGGCGTGCATCGCCCTGCCACCCGGAGCACTGGTCGCCCAGACTCCGGGGGCGTGTTTCATCCCGCATGTCACAGGCGAAAAGCCCGTCAGCAGTTTGTCGTGGAGGGTCACGGGCCAGTGCTCGTTGAACACCTCCGGGCTGCGCACGCCGGGCAGCAATGGATGATCGCGGACCTTCTCTTCTGCAAGGATCGAAGCCCGAAACACAACGAACACGAAGCAGACCAGCGCTACCGCCGGCCGATGACAAGCCAGGTTGCGGCGCACAGAAATACCACCCTCCGCTTACGGGGACACTATTTCCGATTTCTGTCGGCTACTTCCTTGACTATCCGCTGGGCCAGCTCACAGTGCTGCTGGGTGTACTTCTCGCAGAAGCTCGACCAGCGGATCCAGGTCTGGAGGAACTTCCAGCCGGTGGGGCAGCTATCGGTGCCGTAATGGTACTCCCGCGAGGCGGGCGGCATCGAGTAAGGATAGCTCTTCTTGCGGGCGTTTTCCTCAAGGAAAGTGGACCCGGCAGCCAGCAGATAGTATCTGGCTGTTCCCGCGCCGGGAACTCCCGCTGCGCGAACCTGCTCGGCGAATTCGTCCGCGGTGGAATTGAACTGCTCGGGATCAATGCTGAAGCTGCACATCCAGGCCGAATAGACGTTCATGAAGTCCGGGATCGCCAGCGGCGTAATGCCCGGTATCTCTCGAAGCAGCTTCGTCAATAGGCGGATCATTTTGTCCCGATGGGCCACCTGCTCACGAATGATCTCCAACTGGGCCAGGCAGATGGCCGCTGTACAGCCGGGCATGCGGTACGCGTAGCCGGGGATGGAATGGATGCGGCCGAAGCCGGCTCTTGAACCGGTAACGCCCCGGCCTTGTCCGATCACGCGAACCTGCTGGGCCAGCTCGTCATCGTCCGTGACAACACACCCGCCGATATCGGAGCCCAGCGTCTTCTCCGAATCGAACGAGAACGCCGCCGCATTGCCGAGAGTGCCCACCAATCGACCCTTGTACTCGCCGAAGACCGCTTGGCAGCCGTCTTCGTAGACGATCAGTCCGTGTTTCTTCGCCAGCTCGTTGATCGGGTCCATGTCGCAGATCAATCCCGTCTTGTGCACGACAAGGATGCCTCGCGTGCGATCGGTGATGCACGGCTCGATGGTTTCCGCGCTGAGATTCACACTTCCGGGTGCAGCGTCGGCAAATACGGGAATGTAGTTCTCCCTGACCAGGCCCTGCAACGTGCCATAGTCGCTGATAGGGCTGACGATGATTTCGTCACCGGGCTGGAACCGGAACGCCGCCGCTAAGGCCGCCAGGGCGGGTGTGCACCCGGGCGTGGCCATGCAATGCTTCACCCCCAGCTCTCTCGCGAATGCCTGCTCAAAGCGTGCGATCATTCTGCCGGCGCCTGTCAGCCCGGTCTCGATGACCTCTTGCACGTATTTCGCCGCGTTGGGTCCGATGGTCCGGGGAAAGGGGCTCGGCAGGGGGCCTTGGACCGCTTTGGCGTGGGCCTTGATCACCGCCGGAGCCCCCAGCACGGAAGCGCCGGCAGCCGCGGTGGCCGATGACTTCAGAAACCCGCGACGATTCGCACCGTGCATGGTTGGACCTCCCGAATTCGTTCCTTTCCTGCAACACTCCCGACGACACGCGCCGAACTTTATACAGGACAGTCTCGCGCCGGCCGCAGTCCGTGTCAAGTTGCGCAAGATAATGTATCGATAGTACGTCGCCCGCGAGATCTTGAGCCTCTTGCAGATGTCACAGGCGTACTCCAAGGTGTTCGAGACGGGGCCATCCTTGACGGTCCGTGTGCGATGCTCTATCGTTGGGTCTTCAAGTTGCCTGTCGCCGTCCTTCTGCACCGTTTGCCTATTCTGGGAGTCGATCGCATGGCCGTGCCGGGAACCATGGGAAAAATCCTCCTGGTCGATTTGGATACCCAGACCATTTCGACGGAGACGCCCGATGATGAACTCTATCTGACGTACCTGGGTGGCTACGGGCTGGGCGCCTACTACCTGTATCGACTCCAGAAGCCGGGGGTCGATCCGCTGGGACCGGAGAACCACCTGGGCTTCTTCACCGGACTCCTGACCGGCACGACCGCCATCACCGGCAACCGCTACACGGTCGTTGCCAAGAGCCCCAAGACGGGCACCTGGGGCGACGCCAACTCCGGCGGCACGTTCGGCCCGGCCATGAAAGCCGCCGGCTTCGACGCGGTGGTCATCAAGGGCATCAGCGACAAGCCCGTGCTGTTGCTCTTGCGCAACGGCCGGGCCGAGTTGCTGCCGGCCGACGAGTGGTGGGGCCTCGATTGCTGTGAGGTGGACGAGAAAGTGCACGAGACCTTTGGCAAGCACGCCAGCGCCGCCTGCATCGGCCCGGCCGGCGAGAAGCAGAGCTTGCTGTCGTGCATCATCAACGATCGAGGTCGAGCAGCCGGGCGGAGCGGCCTGGGCGCGGTGATGGGCTCCAAGCGACTCAAGGCGATGGTGGCCCTTGGCGACGCCGCCCCCATCATGGCCGATCCGGAAGGCATGAAGCAGGCGATCCGCAAGCACCGTGAGCACCTCAAGCAGCACGCCCTGACCCAGTACTTCCATCAGTACGGAACGGCCGGGGGCACGGCCAACTGTTGTGCCAGCGGCGACTCGCCCATCAAGAACTGGGCCGGCGTCCCGGACGACTTCCCTACGGTAGGCAAGATCAGCGACGATGCCGTGCTGGCCATCGAGAGCAAGAAGTACGGCTGCTGGCGCTGCCCGATTGCCTGCGGCGGGGAGACCGTCGTCGACCAGGGACCCTATGCCTCGCGCACGCACAAACCCGAGTACGAGACCCTGGCCGCATTCGGTACCCTCTGCCTGAACGATAACCTCGAGTCGATCAACCTTTCGAACGAGATCTGCAACCGCTACGGGCTGGACACGATCAGCACCGGCGCGACGGTGGCCTTCGCCATGGAGTGCTACGAAAACGGGCTCATCACGCCCGAGGAGACCGGCGGCCTCGAGCTGCGTTGGGGCAACCATGAGGCGATTGTCCGGCTGACCCGGGCCATTGCCCGGCGCGAGGGATTCGGCGACACGCTCGCGGACGGGGTGAAGCGTGCGGCCGAGCGGATCGGCAAGGGGTCGGCACAGTACGCGATTCACGTGCAGGGCGAGGAAGTGCCCTTGCACGACCCGCGACTCAATCCCGGCCTGGCCGCCAGCTACAAGATGGATGCCACGCCGGGCCGCCACACCCAGATGGGTTCATGGACGGTCGAGGGCGGGTTCAGCCCGGAGGGCCTCGTCACCGACCAGATCGAGCGCTACACGTACACGGGCAAGGGCCGGGCCCATCGAATCGTCAGCGGTAACATGCACGTGACCGCTTCGGCAGGCATGTGCATGATGGCCTGGGTCGTGCTCAAGCCTGACGCCCTCACCGACTCGCTCACGTACACGACCGGCCACCAGTATACCCTCGACGAGGTCCAGCGAATGGGCGACCGCATTGCCGCGGTGCGCATGGCCTTCAACCTCCGCGAGAACGTGCGCAACATCGACTTCACCCTGCCGGGCCGAATGATCGGCTCGCCACCGCTGGAAAGCGGCCCGCTGGCCGGGGTCACCGTCGACGTGGACACGCAGGTTCGCGAGTACCTTCAGGCGATGGGCTGGGATACCCACACCGGCGCCCCCACCAAAGAGACCCTGGCAGAACTAGGGCTGGATTTCGTCGCCGCCGACCTGTATCCGGACGAGTCGGCCTGAACAGCTCGAGCCTGTCCGGTATGATCCCGTTCCCTGCTTCGCAGGAGTCCATCGCGACGAGAGACTTCAGGCGATTCCAGCTCCGGATAGAGGGGCACGCCGCGGAAACAGCACAACCCGGTCGCGGGTCGCAGTGAGGGGCAAGCGCACGCCGCTCGGCAGCCGGAATAGAGTCTTCCCAGGCGGGCCGACTATCGCGGGGCGGCTTGTGACTCGAAGACGACCGGCCCGAATCGTTGGTAGTCGTGGATCGAATCGGTGACCGTCCACGTCGCGTGCTCTCGGCGACCGTCAGGTTTCACACGGGTTCGCATGAACTGGGCTTTCCACTTCTCGTCGGTATTGGGGGCCGGCAGCCCGTCGGAACCGAGTGGTACGGCCGCCTCGATGACGAACCGGTCTCGAAGCCTTTCTTCTCCTTCTCCCATGCGGTCACGCCCACGTAGAGGAAGCGATCGTCGTACCCGAGCCGCACATCGGTCTGCTGTGATGCTGACTCCCCCTGTCGACAGAGTACGACGAAGTCGCGCTCGGGCTGGGCCAGCCCCCAAACGGATTCTTCGAGATCGCCATCGACCTCGGGCGGTTTCGCAAACCGCGCCGCGTGAATCGTGCGGACCTGCGCTTGGCTCCTTGTGCCCGATACGTCCTGGATCTTCAGGGGCGGCGCTGAGCCGGCGGGCGGGTTGAGCTTCACCAGCGTCATGCGGAGCCATCGGCTCGGCAAGGCGAGGTCCATCACGGCGGCATCCGTGACGACGGACAACTCGGGTGCCTGGACCTTCGACAGCGCGCCGCGGATTTCGGACCAGCCCGCGGCACGCGCCTGTGCCACGCTGGAAAACTCGGTCTTGTACTCTTCGGCGATAGCACGCACGTGCATCAGCAGTGCGCAGACGACCAGGAAAACGCCAACGCCCGGTGCGCGGTGCGTCCACATTGCGTCGCCTCGTCCATGTTGTTCCGTTGCGGCCGACATCGTCCCCTCTCTCCCTACGACCGCGGGACAGGCTCGAGCAGGAGCCTGATCGGGCTGGTGGATTCAAGCTCGATCCACACAATCAGGTCGCTGCCGGTCAGGCGGCGATTATGGCCGAATCGGAAACTCTTGCCGCGATTGATTTCCCTGCCGTCGATTTTCAGGTGCACGTCCGAATCGCCCCAGTTTTGGACCACGAAGGCAGGATTGACCACCGGCGAGTCGCTCGTGGCGGCAAGTCTCACCTCTAGGGGCGAGGGTTTGCCGGATGCGGTGCAGGTGAGGACGTACGCTCGCTGGGTCGGATCGTATCCATGGCTCCGAAAGGCTTCTCCCTGGAGTCCAAGCTCCGCGGGCCGATTCCAGGAGCGGGAGAGGGGGAGCAGGTCGATCGCTTCCTTGTCAGTCAGGCCGGTGAGCATGATCTTGGTCATGGAGTGGTCCGTGTACTCGTAAGGGGCGCAGTCCTGGGTAGACGTGCAACTGATCGTGGGCCGGTCGTTGGCCACGGGCTTGCGGGCGCTGGTGGGGACCTGCGCGACCGGCCACCCGCTCCCCCAGAAAAACGCGCTGTACTGCTCGCGGATACTGGTGCTCCAGAGCCAGATGTCGGCCCCTTTCTCCGGCAGAATCAAGAACGGCTGGAACTTCGACTTGAAATGGATGACCTGGATGTTCGCGCCACGGACCCGGTTCGTCTGGTTGGGCTTCGGCGCGGAAAAGGTCCGGCTTTGCCCGTCCACGGTAACCAGAGACAAGTAGCGGTCCTGGTCGAGAATGTCGTCGGGCCTCTGACCTGCCTGGCAAATGGGCAACGACTGGCACCATTCGTGCCATTCCTTGAAATTGCTGCTGTACATCACCACCTTGCGCACGGCCACGCCGTCGGGATAGACCGTATGGTATTCCTCGCACCAATCGGCCCAGTTGGTCAATTCGTCGACGTAGGGCATCCGATACAGCACGTCGACCGGGGCGTAGCGCCAGAGGACGACGGTTCGCGCGTCGCTGCTCTCGATGATCTTAGCGTGGGAATATCGTGCTTGCTTGTCCGATTGTGATTCGCAGGAGAAGCCCAAGCCGAGTTTCGATCCCTCCCGCTCGAACCATTCGTTGCTCAGCCAGTTGCCGTTCTCGGTAACCCAACAGGGGTTGTAGGAAGTGCCTCGCCAGAAGACGAGACGCAAGGGGGCGAAGTCGAACGCGACCACCACGTCGGGCGACTGGCCGCGCCAGACGGCGTCCCATGCTTCGTCGTACTTGAGCTGTTCGTAAAAGGCCCCAAACTTGGCCGGACCCTCGGGGCCGGACGGCATCCGTCGCAGCTTCAATCCCGGCGAGCCCACCGGACCGGCCGACGCAAAGGCTTCCTCGATCTCTTGGCCGTTGAGGCAGCGATCGTAGAGCTTCACCTCGTCCACCAGGCCGTCGAAGGAGTAAGAAGTGGGTATTCTGAGCCGGACACCGTACTCATGGTCCATGGGAGGTTTCATCTTGATGTTCCGCGCCAGGCGGATTTCCGTTTCGGCGGCGGGCGTCATCCTGCCTTGGATCGGCAGCCGGCCCGACTCCTTGCCGTTGACGTAGACCGCGATCCCCTGTTCCGCGCTGAACGTGCCCGCCACATGGGTCCAGGCGGTCACGAAGGGGATCTTGTCATTCGAGAGGCACGTTTTCCACTGGCCGTCGACTGCCACGTTCAGGCCCACGTTCCCCGACGCATTCATGCCGAAAGAGAAACCTGCCAGGTCGGCGACGTTCTGTTCAACCAGCGCGCACCAGTTCCAGGGATAGGCCTGCGGGGCGACCCAGGCCGCGACGGTAAACGCGTCGTCAAGCGGCGGCGCGTCCTCCGCTCGCCGCACGACGTGCGTGGTGAACCCGTCGCACCAGAGCGCGGTGCCGGCAACGCCCGGAACGGTCTTGTAGTTGCCCAGGATGGCGTCGTTCTTCCGGCCGACGTCTTCGATCGTGCTTCGGTCGACGTGCCGCTCGAGTGCCCAGAAGCCGCCCCACTGTTCACCACGGTCATGCACGAACGGACGGGTGAAGCTGTTGTCGGTCTGCTCGTCAAACGTCCACCAGGCGACCGGCTGTACATTCTCCGCGGTCCGCGACGATCGTTGAGCCATGAGAATCACGAACAGGAGACATACGACGATTCTTTTCATTGTGTTACCCCTTTCGCCCTTTCATTCCCATTGGTAGATGTGCACGCATTGTAGCACTCTCCAGAGGCTCTGCCAGCACATTTTCGCGTAACAGAGGTAATTGCACAAATACTCCGGCATTCATTCGTCCGGTTGACTTTTCGTCCCGATCGTGGATCAAGCACCTCTGCTGGAAGACGCCGGGCCACGACTCACCACGGTCGGACCAGGGCAACGCTCGTCGAGCGGCTCGAAACATGTTATGATGGCTGACACACTCCGTGAACAAGTCAGGAGAAAGAGATGTCTGACCATATCGAAGTTGTGAAAAGGGCGATCGAATTCCGCAGGCCCGATTATGTCCCCATGGAGATCATTGATGTTCCCCACGTATACAATGCCTACCATACCCTTGATCCGGATACGGTGCAGTTCGTCCCCGGAACGGAGGATTTCGACGTACTGTGGCCCTGCTGCTACTCCTGGCACCACACGGTAACAGGCGAAACGCCGAAAGGAGAGATTCTCAAGGAGGACCAATTCGGTGTCAAGCTCAAGACCCCTTTAGATGAGCAATCGGCGTATGCGCTTCTGGAGCATCCCCTTGCGGGTCGGGAGTCTCTTGATGGATACGAGTTCCCAGACCCGGATGATCTCGATCCTCACTTTCAGCGGCTCGCGAACATCATACAGGAAAAGTATGCCGATCGTTTCATCAGTGCCAAGATCGACGCCGGCATATTCCTGACCTCTCAGCTCCTCTTCGGCTTACAGGATTTTCTCATGCTCATAGCCGGCAACCCGCGCCTTGCAGTGGAGGCTTATACGCGGGTAGCCGAGTATTACAAGCGTCTCGTGATCAAGTACAAGCAGGCTGGTGCGCACATGATAACGGTTTTTGAAGATGTCGGCGGAACCCACGGCCTGCTGATGAGCCCGAACGACTGGCGCAAGTACTTCAAGCCTGCGTTGACCGACTTCTGCAAGTTCGTCCACGACCAGGGACTGTATACCGGCATACTGATTGACGGCAACTCCGGCCCGATTCTGGAGGACCTTCGAGAAGTCGGGATCGACGTTTTCACGGTTCTGGATTACATGGCGACGGGGTTGGAGCTCATCCAAGACAAGATGAAGGGAAAGATATGCATCAACGCGTCGGTAGACATGCAGCATACTCTTCCGAGCGGAACCCCTGAGCAGATCGAACAAGAGGCCGACAGGCTGCACGAGGCGCTGCATTCGCCCGACGGCGGCTTCCTGTGTACCGTCGTTCGCTGGCACCGACCGGAGTATCCTGAAGAGAAGGTCCTCGCTTCCGTCAGGGGATTCAATAAGTACAGAAGGTGATGCCGATGAAGGTCTGGCTGCCTTCCGTCTCTCGGATCCGGTCGCCACGGCCTATCTCCTTCTCCAACCATGCGGTGTAGGCGACCAGGTTGATCGTGCCGGCCGGTTCAACTTGGTCGCCCCGAGACCCTTGCTCTCGTCCCCCCAACACGGCTAGAATAGGGGGATGGATTAGCTTTTGGAGCAATCGATCATGGCCACCTTGACCGACATTGGAACGCTCATTGCGCAGACTCCGGGCATCTGCGGCGGGCGCCCCCGGATTGCCGGGACCGGCGTCTCCATCCGACGCATTGCCGGCTGGTACAAGCTGGGGGCTGACTCCCGAAGAGATCGCCACGCAGATATCTCATCTTACTCTGGCCCAGGTCCATGCGGCGCTAGCTTACTACCACGCGAACCGCGATGAAATGGACGCCCTCGATTGCTTCAGAAAGGTCCTGAAACCCGTGAACGGTTAACCGAACGGAGGAGCTCGAAGCAATGAGAACACTGCCCTGCGTTACCCACTCGCTGATCGCGTTTGCCCTTATCTCGGCTATGTTCGCCGGTCGGGGAATTGGCCAGGAAATGAGCTGGCAGGCAGGCATCGGCCGTCGCGTGATTACGCCGGAGACGGACGTGTGGCTGGCCGGGTACGGCACCAAACGGGCGCCGGACGGCAAGATTCATGATCTCTGGGTCAAAGTGTTGGCCCTGCGCGCCGCCGACTGCAAGACCGTGGTCATGGCGACCACCGACCACATGGGCATGTCGAAAACGATCTACGAGAGCCTCTATGCCAAGCTGGACCGTCGCTTCGCGTTGGATCGCTCCGAGTTCATGCTCACCTTCTCACACAACCACTGCGGTCCCGCGCTCAAGGACGATCTGGTGGACTACTACCCGACCGACGAGGAGCAGCGGCATCTGATCGCCGAGTACTCGGATTGGATGGAAGATCAAGTGGTGGAGGCGGTCGGCGAGGCCCTGGAGAATTTCCAGCCGGCCGAACTACTCAAGGGCGAAGGCAAATGCACCTTCGCCGTCAATCGACGCGAGAATTCCGCGGCAGAGGTCCCAAAGATGTTGGCCGAAGGGACGCCGCTCAAGGGCGTGGTCGATCACTACGTGCCGGTCCTGGCGGTAAAGGGCAAGGGAGGGAAGCTCTTGGGCGTGCTGTTCGGATACGCCTGCCACCCAACGACCCTCTCCTTCAACACTTGGTGCGGCGACTATCCCGGATTCGCCCAAGTCAACCTGGAGGCGAACCATCCCGGTGCCGCCGCCATGTTTTTCAACGCCTGCGGCGGTGATCAAAACCCTCTCCCGCGCCGAAAGGTGGAACTCTGCGAGCGTTACGGCAAGATGCTTTCCGACGCCGTCGAGCAGGTGCTCGCCACGCCCATGCAGCCGGTGTCGGGCGGGCTGCGGTCGGCCTTCGAGTTCGTGGATTTGGCGTACGACGAACTGGTGACTCGGGAGACGTTGGTTCCCGTCGCCAACGGCCCCAGCGCGCTCCACGCACGGTGGGCCAAGCGCATGCTGAAGCTGATCGAAGAGGGCGCGACCTTCCCGACTTCCTACCCCTACCCGGTTCAGGCGTGGAAGATCGGCAACGAGTTGCTGCTGATCGGCATCGGGGGCGAGGCCGTGGTTGACTACTCGCTGCGCTTCAAGCGCGAGTTCGGCCCGACCACTTGGGTCTGCGGCTACGCCAACGACATGGCCGCCTACATCCCCTCCCGCCGCGTGTGGGAGGAGGGCGGCTACGAGGGCGGCCCACACCTCGACGAATACGGCCGCCCGGCCTGGCGCTGGGCAGGCGACGTGGAGAACCGCGTTGCCGGCGCCGTGCACCGCGTCGTTGCAGACGCACGCCGCGTGTGCGCGGTTCGCCGCGACCGGTATCTCGCGTCTACCTTTGACGCCGGCGCCGTCTTCATGAGTTGCGGCTACCTCGGCCCGGGGCTTCGACGCCAGGAGGTGTTCTTCGAAGAGCACAGCGATGACTATTACGGCAGTTTCCGCGAGCGACATTCGGAGGACAACGCAAAGACCTGGGCCGATTGGAGCCCGGTGCCGGCCCGCAAGTCCAAGAAGGGCGAGGCGGTCCAGGAGTTGATGGATCTCTCCTACGGCTATGACCCCGTCTCGCGCCGGGCCATTCACCTGGCCTTGCAGCGGATCTTTCCCAAGGGGGACTACTCGGGCGGATGCTGCGACCACACCGTCTACCGGCTATCGGCCGACGAGGGGCGCACCTGGACCGGCTACCGCCTGCTCCGCTACGAAGACGGGCCGGAGTTCGACGACGGCGACTGGGTGAACTCCGAATACATGGCGACGAACCCCATGTACGCCGGTTATAACGTCGAGGCGCTCTCCAACGGCACGCTTGTCACCGCGGGCTGTGTGACCGTTCCGCTCACGAACGAGAGCGGGGAGCAGGAGTCGGTCGTCGGCGTCCGCTCGTTCATCGGGCGCTGGAACACGGCCGAGGAGCACTACGACTGGACAGCCTCGGCGCCGGTCGCCGTTTCTCGTAGCGTCTCCTCTCGAGGTCTCATGGAGCCGGCCGTCGCCGAGCTGCAATCGGGCCGGCTCCTTCTCGGCATGCGCGGCTCCAACACCGAAACCACTCCCGGCCGCGCCTGGATTGCAGTATCGGCCGACGGCGGGCACACCTGGGGGCCGGTCACGGATCTCCGCTACGATGACGGCGAGCAGCTCTACTCGCCCTCCAGCTTTGTGCGAATGCTGCGTAGCCGGAAGACGGGCAAGCTCTACTGGGTCGGCAACATCACTCCGGAGCCGCCGCAAGGCAACCTGCCTCGCCACCCCTTTGTCGTCGCCGAGATCGATGAAGAGCGTCACGCGCTCAAGCGCAACACGGTGACAATCATCGATGACCTCGACTTCGAGACCGCGCCCGAGCCCGACCTGGCGCAACTCCAACTAACCAACTTCGCCATGCTCGAAAACTGCGAGACCCACGACTTTGAAATCTACATGACCCGCTATTGGTATCCCAAAGGCGGCAAGGCGTGGCTGGGCGACGTCTACCGGTATTCCCTGACCTTCGAGGCTCCATAGATTCAAGCGGCAAACGTCTCGGCCTTTCCGGCCCGGCGTGTTCGTCCTCCAACCGTCGAACCACCCGATCCAACAGAGGAAGGGCCCAACGTCGCTGGTATACCCGCTCAGGTGTCGTGGGGTCTACCGAAGGCCGTTATCCGAGTGGCCACGTGTGTGTCTACTTGGATGAAGAACTGGCGAATTCGTCGAACATGATGCGGGGTATTTCGGGCCGGACGCCGATCGCCCGCCAGTCGCCGTAGTCGAAGGCGATCAGGCCGCCCTCCGGGGTGCTCCAGTGCTTCAGAAGAAGCCTGGCCTCCTCGCGGATTTCCTCCTCGACGCCGCGGGGCATGGTGGTCTGGATGTCGACGGTGGCTGCAAAGCAGACCTGGCCGCGGAACCGGTCGCCGAACTCGACCAGGCCGTAGCTTCGCGACTGTTGCATGTTCAGCACGTCGACGCCCAACTCGATGAACGTAGGCACAAACTGGCTGATCCGCCCGCAACTGTGGAGGATCACGTGCCAGCCGCACTCGTGGATCGCGTCGAAGATTCTCTTGTAGCGCGGGGTGAAGAATTGGTCGAGGATCTTCTTGCTGACGAAGGTTCCGTCCTGCGTGCCCCAGTCGTCGGCCACGAAGAGCCCGTCGATCGAATCCCCGAAGCGGCGCTTCAGTTCGTCGCACTGCTGGAGCTTGAAGTCGACGACCATGTCCAACACGCGATGGACCCGTTCCGGCTCAAGGTAGAAATCCTCCATGGTTGCCGCAAACCCGCGAAGCCGGTGCAACCGTGAGAAGAGCAAAGCATGGGCGGTGAGGACCA
This sequence comes from Planctomycetota bacterium, assembly GCA_043824335.1. Taxonomy (GTDB): domain Bacteria; phylum Planctomycetota; class Planctomycetia; order Pirellulales; family Thermoguttaceae; genus JBDRTC01. The sequence continues at coordinate 12,355 of JBDRTC010000222.1, forward strand.
CGTAACGGCCGTTGGCCTCGTCGATCATTGGGCCGAGCCGCTCGTAGTAGAACGGGTTGCGGGGATCGGGCGGGCGGTAGCGATCCAACGCCGACCAATCGGCCAACGGATGGTCGGTCACCTGGCCGATGTTCTCCTCCTCCGTGGTGCTCCAGCCGCAGCCCCAGTCGTCGGCGACGGGGTTGTCGAAGAACCACCCGGATTCTTGGCGGTCCATTTCCCAGATGTTGTGCACGTCGTCCGGAAAGCCGGGCATCTTGTGATTCCAATGCTGCCAAAACGGCAGCCGCGGAGGACTTTGGAACTCGATTGCCCGGCGTACGACTTCGCGTGGATCCATGGCGAGGGGTGAGGGGCGAGGGGGTATTCCAGCGGTGGATGGTTCTTGTTGTTGGTTTACCTTGTTCTTCGTTTGAGGGAGTTGGTTAGGCCGCTGATGATGCGACTGACTTCCGCCGTAAGGGCAGTCAGCTCCGATTCTTGCTTTTCATTGATGTAGTCGAGGCGGCGAGCAATCAAGACCTGTGTTTCCAGTTCCTTGAGCGAACCGCGGGCAATTGAGAGGAAGTGCAGGAAGTCTGGTGTTGTCCTTCGGGCGTGGCCTTCGGCGATGTTCGATGGGACGGAGACAGCCGCCCGACGCATTTGGGCCGTCAATCCGTAGATCTCCTCCTTCGGCAGCGAGGCGGTCCCCTGATAAACCATTACCACCAAGTCCATCGCCTTTTGCCACGCAACCAAGTCACGGTAGTCCTTGACACTCATGTTCCATCTCCTACCTCTCACCCCTCACCTCTCACCTCTCACCCCTCACCTCTCACCCCTCACCCCTCCAAGGGCAACCGAACCGGCCGGCCGCCTTGGTCGATGGATCGATCGATGGCCATGCAGAGTTCGTGGGTGCGGTAGCCGTCAGCGATGTTCGAGTGCGACTCGCGGTCGTGGCGGATGCAGTCGACAAAGTGGCTGATCTCCGCGTCGAAGGGGTGGTGGTGCACGTCGGCGGAGTCGGGCAAGATCGTGGGAATCGTAGTCCAGCCGGTCTGGCCGGGGAAGAGCTTCTTGGACCAGACGCGGTTGTCGCGGATCGTCCCCTCGGTGCCGGCCAGGTCGAGATCGAACTGGTAGGGCATCTCGGCGTCGAACAGGGTGGAAGTCTTGCCGATGATCCCGCCCCGGAACTTCATCACGGCCACCACGTTGGCGTCGTACTCGAAGAGCCCCTTCTGGTTGTTGGAGAAGGCGGACACTTCCTCGACCTCGTCGCCGGCGAACCAGCGCATGGCGTCGACGGCGTGGCACCCGCCCAAGAGCATCGAGCTGCCGCCCGTCTTCTTCTTGCTGTGCAGGCCCCAGGCGTGGTGTGAAGGGTTCAGCCCGTGCCAGTAGTCCATCTCCAGGTAGAAGAGTTGGCCGATGGCGCCTGAGTCGACGAGCGATTTGATCGTCTGGGCGGCGGGATTCCACCGCAGGACAAAGCCCGCCAGGCTCTTCACGCCCGCTTCGGCCACGGCGTCGCGCAGTGCCCGGTTCTCCTCCATCCCCAGGGCGATCGGCTTTTCCACCAGCACGTGCTTCCCCGCCCTGGCAGCGGCGATGCCCTGCTCGGCGTGGACGTGGCTGGGGCTGGTCACGTCGACGATGTCCACGCGAGCGTCCCGGAGGACTTCGTCGTAGTCGGCACGTGTCTCGCAATCCAGACCGTGCCCCTCGACAAACCGCCGGGCGCGCTGGGGGTCGAGATCGCTGACCGAGACGACCTTTACGTGCGGGTTCTTTTTCCAACTGGCGGCGTGGGCCCCGGCGACCCAGCCCGCCCCGTGAATCGCGACTCCCAGCTTTCCGTCCTGCATTGTGACTCCCCGTCTTCCTGGCATGGACCGTTTCCCGCCAGTCAGTGTACCCGACGAATCAGCGGGCCACAATGAGGCGGGAGCCGCGAGGCGTCCTTTCCACCCGCGGCTTGAGAATGCATCCTGGGCCGACTACCATGAGGGAAACAGTTTTCCGCAACGCTCCGGCGGTTGTCGCCGTGGGTCGCACTTTGCGTGAGGTACGTCCATGACCACTTTGGACTACGCCGTCCTGGTCGCCTACTTCCTGGTGATGGCCGGCATCGGACTGGCGTCCATGCTGAAAATCAAGAAGCAGGAGGACTTCTTTTTGGGCGGCCGCGGTTTCGGCAAACTGCTCCAGGCCTTTGCCGCCTTTGGCGCCGGGACGGGCTCGCAGGATCCGGTCACCACGGGACGAACCACCTACACCAGCGGCTTAAGCGGCATCTGGAGCGTGCTCTTGTGGCTGTTCGTCACCCCGTTCTACTGGTTCTTCGGGGTCTGGTATCGGCGGATGCGGCACCTCACGCTCGGGGATTGGTTTGTCGAACGATTCCAGAGCAAGGGGCTGGGGGCGGCGTTCGCCGTCTATGGATTCGTGTTCTTCATGGCCTGGCTGGGAGTCGGCTTCTCGGCCGTGGGCAAGGTGTGCGCGCCGCTGATCGGCTCCGAGACGTTCCATCTGCCGTGGATGGCCGCCCCCGTGGCCGTCGAGCACGTGCTGGTGCCCGTCATCGCGCTGGTGGTGATGGTCTACGGCGTGTTGGGGGGCCTGCGCGCGGCCTACTGGACCGACCTGATCCAGGGCGTGTTCATTATCCTCTTGTCGGTGCTCTTGATCCCCGCCGGCCTGAACGCTTTGGTCGAGAGATTCGGCGACCCGCAGACCATGGGCACGCTCGACGGCTTCCGGGTGATGCACCAACAGGTGCCCGAGGAGTATTTCGAGATCGTCGAGACCCCCAAGGGCGGCGAGTTTCCGCTGCACTACATCGTGGCCATCACGCTCTTGAACCTGGTGGGGATCGTGGTGCAGCCGCACTTGATCGCCATCGGCGGCGGCTCGGCCAAGACGGAGACCACCGCCCGGGTGGGACTGGTGATCGGCACCTTCATGAAACGGTTCTGCACGGTCGGCTGGGCGCTGACCGCGCTGATCATTCTGGCCCTGATGGCCGACAACGTGGAGCTGGCCGAGGACCCCGATCGCGTTTGGGGCGTGGCCGCCCGGGAGATCCTCGGGCCGTTCAACCTGGGATTGGTGGGCCTGATGATGGCCTGCCTGGTGGCGGCGTTGATGTCGTCGGCCGACTGCTACATGCTGATCGCCTCGGGCCTGATGGTCCGCAACGGCTACGCCGCCTACCTGAATCCGAACGCCAGCGAAAAGACCTACGTGACGGCCGGTCGGCTGGCCGGCGTGGCCGTCATCGTCGGCGGCGTGCTTTTTTCGATGTGGCTCAGCGACGTGCTCGAGCAACTGAAGATCGCCTGGGAGTTGCCGATCATCTTTGCCGCGCCCTTCTGGGTGGGCATGTTCTGGCGCCGGGCCACGCGGTCGGCCGCCTGGCTGACCGTGGTCTTCTCCGCGCTGGCGTTCTTCGTCGTTCCCATCGTGCTGCCGATGGCCGTGCGCTCACTTGCCGAGAACCCGCGATTCAACGCCACCAACGACGTTGTCACCACGATCGTCACGCGACCCGCGGCGCCTGCCGACATCGCTCGACGCGAGGGGACGATCGCTTTATGGAAGCAAAAGGTCGCCAAGTGGACGAAGCAGGAGGGGCCTCAGACCGACGAGGCCGTCCGCGATAAGTTCGGCCCCTGTCCCGGGCCGCTGGAACTCGGCAAGTCGATTGAAGACCGGTTTACCACCGGCGGCAAGCCCATCTACTGGAAAGAAAAGGTGGAGCCGGTCAACCGCGACGGAGAGGTCCTGCGATTCAACGAGGAGGGCAAGGTTACGGCCGTCGTCCACGAGGGCAAGGGCGGGCCCTTTGAAGTCCCGGTGGCGGAAGACCACCACGAGTATGTGCTGGAGGAAGTTGCCCGCAGCCTGGAGGGCAATACGCAGGTGATTCGCCGCCGGTTCCGCGCCGATTGTCGATTGCGCGGCGAGGGGAGCTTCAACCTCGATTTCCTGGTCTACGACGCGCTGGGCCTTCGTTTGAGCGAAATGTCGAACCCGGCGCTGGAAACCCTGCGGCTCCCGACCCGGGTGATCCTGCCGTTCGTGGTGATGATTCTCCTAAGCCTCGTCACGCCGCGAGTCGACCGGCAGGCACTAGACCGCTACTACGTGAAGATGAAAACGCCCGTCAACCCCGACCCGGCGGCCGATGAAGCCGAGCTCGAGGCGTCGTACCAGGACCCGTCCCGTTTCGACCACCGTCGACTGTTCCCCTTCTTCGGCCTGGAGATGCAGAAGCCAAAGGCATTCGACCTGATCGGCTTTCTCGTCGGCTTCGTTGTCTGTTTCTCCATCATTGGGTTCACCGTGTGGCTGGCGAAACTGGGTAGCTGAGGCGATAGCCGCCGGCGCGGAACATCAAGAGCAATGTTGGGGAATAATCTCCGCTTGCGGGGCATCCTTAAGATGTGATGACCATCTACAACTACCTCGCCGATACGGTCGTGGTGATCCACGCCGCCTACATCGGGTTCGTCATCTTTGGCCTCTTGGCGATCCTCGTGGGGGTGTTGTTCCGCTGGAAATGGGTACAGAATGTCTGGTTCCGGGGCATCCACTTTCTGGCGATTCTGACCGTGGTGGCCCAGGCCCTGCTGGGCGTCATCTGCCCGCTGACGACCCTGGAGAAGCACTGGAGGGCCAAAGGGGGGGGGGAAGTCTACTCCGGCCACTTCGTCGGTCACTGGGCACACGAGCTGATCTTCTTCGAGGCCCCCCCGTGGGTGTTCACCGTCTGCTATTGTCTGATCGGGATGGTCGTTTTGGTGACCATCATCGCGTTTCCCCCCCGGCGGCCGGGACGAAGTGTCCAAGCCAACCAAGGCCCTTCCGAAGCCAGCCGAGGCAAATCGGGTGGCTGATAATGGGGGCACGCCGGCACCACCACCCATCGGTGGGGACCGGGGACACTTCTTGCTCTGAACGCTTGCAACCAGTAGGATAGCAATCGGTCGTGGATCGCGTGATGCCGGCCGCGGATTCCGCGCTCGGCCGATGCGACTGCGGCCTATGGCCCTCTGCCATGCGCGTGTTGTCGATGCACCACTTTGGTGAGCCGATAATTCGCCCGTTGGGTGCCTGATAGGAATGACTCCGGCCGCGTGTATAGCCGCGACGCGGTCCCCTCGGGGGCCGAGGCGGATCACACAACCT
>JBDRTC010000223.1:0-7215 GCA_043824335.1 Planctomycetota bacterium
GAACGTCACACGGCCGCGAACTTCCGCGTGAACTCGGCGTTCTCGGCAACTTCGTCGTAATAGACGGGGAACATGCCCACGATCACCCCGTCGATCGGCTTGAGGTTCTCGAAGGCGAACTTGAACTGGCGCTCCACGGAGTGCTTGCTCCAGCAGGAACGTCCCGCGGCGAGGATCTTGAAGCCGAGGCAAGGCTTGTCGACTTGCCGGGCGACGGCGGTCATGTCCTTCGGATCCGACTCGAAGAAGGGCTCGCCCACGGTGATCTTGCCGAGGTCGTCCTCCTGGTCTTCGCGGGGCCGGGTCACGAAGTAGAAGCAGGTCATGAACAGGTCGTTCTCCCAGCCCTGGTCGGCGATGTACTTGATGTTCGCCGGGTTGTGGGCCGACACGCCTGCCAGGAGCCCGTGGTCGTGGACCTTCTTGACGAAGTCGTGAACCTTCTCGTGCTGCCCGGCGCGAAAGAGCGCATCGGTCACGCCGCCGTGATGGACCATGGCAATCGGGGCCGTGTCGTCGATGACCTTTTTGATCGGGGCGTGGAGCACCTTTTCGGCGTGCAGGCAGATGAGCTTCATGTCGCAGCCCGACGCCCGCAGTTTCTGGACGACCGCCACGCTCTTCTCCGTGTGGTCGAACTGCCAGGCGGTGATGCCCTCCTGACGGCACTTCTGGAGAAACTCGACGGTCCGCTCGATCGTGAAGTGCTCCCGCATGAACCGGGCCATGTTGAGCGTCGTGTGCGAGTGTCCGCCGATGGGGTTCCAGCCGGCGATGAGTCGACTGATGCGGTGCTCGCCGAGCTGGATCGTCGGCATGGGAGCCGCCTCGGCCGCCTTCTCCTCCTCCGCCCGGGCCGTACCGGAGAGCGCGAGTCCCGAAGCGGCCGCGGTGGCCGAGACGGTGCGCAAAAACTCCCTCCGGCCGGTCCGCTGCTGCTGACGTTTGTCCGAACCCATTGCCAAAACCCTTCCCAACGGCCGGTCTGGTCCAAAATCTCCGAAACCATGAATCTACCTGGAAAAGGCGCGGGAATCAAGGCTTTTCCCCGGGGGGCCTGTTCCCATACGGCCCAGCGAGCGATTGTCGAAACCCTTACGCGGGCTACTAGAGACGCCGGGATCGCCGTCGCCTCCTACCTGACCACTATACTCAACTACATTTGACCTGGCGCATCGGGGGCCCCTACAATAGGCTGCGATCGAGAGAGCGGTTCATCCGTGATCGACTACCATGCAACAAGCCCCGGATGCCCTCAAGGAGATGTGCACATGCAGCGCGTGACACTCGGGGAAAGCGGCCTCTCGGTGTCGCCGGTCTCGTTTGGAACCTGGCAGCTCAGTCCCCGGTTTTGGGGGGAGCAATCCAAAGAGGAGGCGATGGCCGCGATGAAGCTCGCCTTCGACAAGGGCATCAACTTCTTCGACACGGCCGACGCCTACGGCGACGGGTACGCCGAAACCGTGCTCGGCGAGGCGATCCGCGACCTGCCTCGCGACGAGCTGGTCATCGCCACGAAGGTCTTCAATCACTTCAATCCCGACGCCTCCCGCTATCCGGATCTTTCCCCGCCGCACGTGGTCGAGCGTTGCGAGGCGTCGCTCAAACGGCTGGGGATCGACTCGATCGACCTCTACCTGCTCCACTTCTACGACGAGCTGACGCCGCTGGCCGACGTCGCCGAAACGCTCGCCCGGCTCCGCGACCAGGGGAAAGTCCGCGCCATTGGGGTGAGCAACCACACGGTCGAGCAACTCAAGGCGCAGCGGCGCTTCGGCCCCTACTCGGTCGTCCAGCCGCCCTACAGCCTGATCGACCCGAGCATCGAGAAAGACCTGCTGCCGTATTGCCAGGCGGAGAACCTGGGCGTGATGGTCTATTCACCCATGCACAAGGGGCTCCTCACCGGAAAATACACCGGCGCCGAAACGTTCACCGACTTCCGCCAAAACCAGCCTGACTTCCAGGGAGAGCGGTTCCGGCAGCTCTCGGATCAGGTTCGGACCCTGAAGCCCCTGGCGGATCGTTATGAGCTTTCGATCTATCAGCTCGTGCTCGCCGCCACGCTGATGCACCCGGCGATTCACGTGGCCGTCTGCGGAATCAAGACGCCCGACCAGATTGCCGAGGCGGCCGGCGCCGTGGGCCGCACGCTCGACCGCGAAGACTACTTTGCCGTCCGCGCCGCCGTCCTCGGCTCGCAAGCCCCAAAACTCCCCGACGCCAAAGGGGCCCAGAAGTAAAGGGCGGCCCGGGAATATACCACCACCCGTTGGGTTTCCCTGCCAAGGGGCGGCCGAAGGATCACTTCCCGGTTCTTGGCTCCGTTGGGGCAGTAGTTGCACTGCTGCCCCCAGCCGAGGTGCGCCAGTACAACTGCCGCACCAACTGGACTTTGCCCTCTCCCAACTGGCCAATTCCTGGTCTGGAGTTCGGTGTAGCCGGCGGGGTAGAATGGCCCGTATGGTTTACCGCTGTTGTGCAACGCCGGGCTGGGCACGTGGGTGCGAGGGACGCGCCAAACGGGGTGGTTGCGAAGGGGGGGACGGTCGACAGGGGCCCCAACCTGGAAAAAGCGGATCTTGTTGACCAAACCGCCGACAGGGGAGCCCAACCCGGAAAAAGCCGATCTGGTTCACCAAAACGGCGAGGCCGCGGGGATCACGAAATCACTCAACCCACCACCGTGCCCGTTCCTTTTGGATCTCCTCTTCCAGGTAGACCTGCTGCTCGCGGCGGTTGCGCTTGCCGCCGGGGGCGGAGACCATGGTGCCGCCGTTGTAGGCGGGCGAGGGGGAACAGTTCATGTCGAGCGTGGCCATGAGCACGCCGATGGGGCCGACCTGGGTTTCGACGGCGTCCTTGAAGGTCGTGCCTTGAACGGGCTGCCAGGCCGAGCCCCCTTTCACGGTTGACGACCCCTGTCCCGGTAGGGTAGAAAGGGACGTTAGTTCCTCGGGCCGATTGTACGTCGCAAAGTGAAGGCTTGTCCCATGCTCCGGATGTGCTGCTGGCTGACGACGCTTCTGATTTCGGCAATGCTTGCGACGGTCTGCCCCCGCGGCGCCGACGCGGCCGTGTTGGCCCACGAGAGTTTCGACGCCGCCCTCGGAACGCTTGCGGGCCGAAGCGGCGGCTCCGGCTGGGGCGGTCCCTGGAGCGTTTACGGCACGGCCAACATTCGGCCGAACGGGAACACCGTCGCCGGCGTGCCCTGTTTCGGCCGTTGCGTCGTTTTGGACCAGAACAGCCGGGCGAGCCGCCCGCTCGACGTTCGGCCGGGCGGCGTGTTCGATTCCGCCGGGCTGCTCGAAGGGGGAAGGATCGGCCGAAGCGGCGCCGTCCTCTACGTCGGTTTCATGCAGCGTGTTTCCACGGTGCCCACGCTTCAGCCCGGAACGCCCGCTTACCTGCGGTTCTATAGCTTTGAGTTCAACACCGCTGCGGGCGACGAGACGCGCGTCCTGGAGATCGGGCACGACGACCGGAGCAACCCGCCTGACGGTCCCTACTACGGAGCCGCCTCCGTAGCGAACAACGGTCGCGAAGACCACGAGCCGGGCCAGTTCCGGTCGCTGGGTACGCCCGATGCTGAAAGCAACATGATCGTCGCCAAGTTCACCTTTGGCGAGGGCAACAAAGATACCGTCGAGATCTTTCGCAATCCCGAGTCGCACACCGACGATTCGGCCAGCACGGTCGACGCCGCGCTTCACGGCAATTTCGAGTTCGACCGGATCGCCCTGGCCCGATTTGTGGGCAACGAGCCGGTCCACGAGGTCGACGAGGTCCGCTTCGGCACCGAGTATGTCGACGTGTTCACGCCGGTCGACGAAGAGAGAATCCAACAGTTGGCGGCCCAAGCGAGGCACGAGATCGAGAAGAACGCGGTCGCCCTCCGCGCAAGGATCGACGCGCTCGGGGCCACGGGCGCCGACACCGCCGGTTGGCGTCCACAACTCGACAAGATCGTGGCCGCCGCCCGCACCGGCCCGCCGTGGCAGCCGCGGGACGCCCTCGAAAGGCTCGAACAATCGGTGGCACTGGAAGAGTGCGGGCTGAAGGTGGGGAAGCTGCTGTTCGTCAAGCGACCGATGTTCAAGCCAACGCACATCTATACCGAGGTGAGCGACGGGCCGTTTCGCGGCGGCGGCGGGATCTTTGTCCTTTCTCCCGCCCGGCCCGACGGCGACGTTGTGCAAATCTTCGACGCCGGCCAAGGCATCGTCCGCGATCCGGAAATCTCCTTCGACGGCAAGCGCGTGCTCTTCTCCTACCGCCCGAGCGAAGAGGAGTATTACCACGTCTACGAGATGAACGTCGACGGCTCGGGCGTGCGCCGAGTCACCGACGGGCCGTTTCACGATCTGGACCCCTTCTATCTCCCCGATGGGCGGATCGGGATGACCTCGACTCGGTCGAAGTCGCGGGCACTCTGTTTCTGGGTGCGGGCGGCCACGCTGTTTGTGATGAATGCCGACGGCACCGGAATCCGGCCGCTCACGGCGAACAACGTGAACGAGTTCACGCCGCAGCTCCTGCCCGACGGGCGAATCCTCTACACCCGCTGGGAATACATGGACAAAAGCGCCATCTTCGTGCAGAGCCTCTGGTCGGTTCTGCCCGACGGCGCCCGGACCCAGCAGGTTTTTGGCAACAACCTGATCCACCCGGTCTCGCTCCTGCAGGCTCGGCTTGTTCCCGGCACGAAGAAGATCGCTTGCGTTTTCGGGGCCCACAACGGCGACAGCGTGGGGCCGCTGGCCGTGGTCGACCCCTCCCTGGGCATGAACAATCCCGCGGCCATCGTGAACTTCACGCCGGAGTGCAACTACCACAGCGGCTGTTTCGCGCCCTTCCCGCTCGACGAGCGGTGGTGCCTCGTCTCTTACGGTCCGGAAGAGCCGTTCGGTATCTATGCTTTTCGGACCGATCCGCCGGCTGAATCCGTGGTTCCGCGTAAGACGGAAGTGGCCTTGCAGTCGCCGCAGCACCCCGACAACCTGGGCGACTACTGGAACTCGGTCACCGGGGAGCGTCACTTGATCTATCGCGACGATACGTACTCGTGCGTCGAGGCGATGCCGATCGTTTCGCGTCCCGTGCCGCGCGAAGTGGGCTCCGCGCTTGCCTCGGGCGAGAGTGAGCCGGTGCCGCCCGAGGGCACGCTCGTGTTGATCGACGTTTACCGGGGCCTCGAAGGGGCCGTGCCGCGGGGGAGCGTGCGGTACCTGCGGATCGTCGAGGAGATGGGCCACCGCGACGAGTTGGGCTCGCGCAACTACGAAGGCGCGTTCAACGAGGCCCAGTTTCACCAGACGTACCAAACCGGCTTCATGAGCCTTTACGCGGCCCCCTGGGAAAGCGGCAAGCCGGCCCCTTCGCTTCAGGCCAAGCACGTCTACGGGACCGTGCCGGTCGAACCCGACGGCTCGGCCCATTTCCAGGTGCCCGCCGAGCGGCCCGTCTACTTCCAGGCGTTGGACGCCGACTACAACGAAATCCAGCGGATGCGGAGCTACGTGCACCTGAAGGCCGGCGAGCGGCAGACCTGCATCGGGTGCCACGAGCACCGCTTCACGTCGCCGCCCTCGCGGCCCGGCTCGCCGCCGATGGCCCTGGGGCGCGGCCCCAGCCGAATCGAGCCGCCGCCATTCGGCGCCGGCTCGTTTTCGTACGCGAGGCTGCTCCAGCCGATCCTCGACCGGAAGTGTGTTTCGTGCCACGGCGCCAAAGAGCCCTCCGGCGGCGTGGACCTCGCGGGCCGGACGGACGGCCGCGGCGTGCCCGTCTCCTTCGCCTCGCTGGTCCGCCCGCGAACCGACCCCGACCGGTCGCCGCTGGTGAACTTCTTCGACAACTGGTGGGGTATCTCCACGACTGTGCCCGTGGCCGAGCCGCTCAGCTTCGGCACGCCGCAGAGCCGGCTGGTTCAAGTGATCGACGGCGAGCATGAGGGCGTAGAAATGCCCGAGGCCGACCGCACCCGGCTCCGGCTTACGTCGCTTGAGCGCCGCGTCATCACCACCTGGATCGACCTGAACTGTCCGTTGTGGGACAATTACGACCCCGAGCAGCACGTGGCCGCCGAACTGCGATGACGTGCTTTTCCTAAAGCGAGCCGTCCCTCAATGCCCGGGCCGCCTGGAGTGTCCACCCCTCGGGCAGTGCGCCCAGGCGTTTAAGTGCCTGCCGCCTCCCGGGCGAGAATCCCCAGGACGATCTTTCGCAGGTTGGGCTCGGCTCGGGCAGCCGTGGCGAGGATTTCGTCGATGTCGACCGGCTTCAGGGCGTCGGGCAAACATATGTCGGTGACGATCGAAAGACCCAACACCCGCATCCCGGCGTGGACCGCCACGAGCGTCTCCGGGACCGTCGACATCCCCACCACGTCGGCCCCGATCAAGCGCAGGAAGCGATACTCGGCCCGGGTCTCCAGGTTCGGCCCCGTCACGGCCACGTAAACGCCCTTGTGGGCGGCGAAGTTCTCGCGTCGGGCGATTTCCAGCGCCCGTGCCACAAGCGCGTGGTCGTAGGGCTCGATCATGTCGGGGAAGCGAGGGCCCAACTCATCGTCGTTCACGCCCACGAGCGGATTGCCGTTCATCAGGTTGATGTGGTCCTCGATCACCATGATGTCGCCCTGGGCAAACTGCGGGTTCATTCCGCCGCAGGCGTTCGAAACGATCAGAAGCTCCGCCCCCAACGCCTTCATCACGCGGACCGGAAAGGTGATCTGCCGGTGGGAGTAGCCCTCGTAGGCGTGGAACCGCCCCTCCATCGCCACCACGCAGGTGCCCTCCAACTGCCCGCAGACGAGTTGACCGGCGTGGCCAATGGCAGTAGAGCGGGGAAAGTGTGGGACGGATTCGTAGTCGAGGGTGGCCTCGGTGCGAATCTGCCCGGCCAGTCCGCCCAGCCCGGTGCCAAGGATGATCCCGGCACGGGGCCGGCCGGCCCACTGCTTGCGGATTGCGTCGACGGCTTCCCGGATCTCGGCGGCGAGTTGGAGCATGAATGGCGCCTCGTGGAGCGAAGGAATGACCAAGGCAACGAAGCAAGGCAGACGGGACGCTAGTCGTCGAAATCGTCGTCGTCCTCGTCCTCGTCGTCCTCGTCGTCCGCGAGATCGTCGAAATCTTCCTCGAAGTCGTCGTCGAAGTCGTCGTCGAAGTCGTCGTCATCGAAGTCGTCGTCAAGGTCGTCGTCGAACTG
>JBDRTC010000224.1:0-12378 GCA_043824335.1 Planctomycetota bacterium
CATTTCCACGCCCGTCGGCGGGAGACCGCCCGGCGGAAACAGGCGTCGAAGATTCGCTTGGCGCGTGGCGAGGACACCTTCGAGGGCGGCCCTGTCGAACCGCAGCTCCTCCATGCGCGCGAAGCACTGGTCTCGGATTCCCGGCAGTTGCGCCTGGATTTCCTCCAGCGTGACGCCGCCCGGGCTTTCGCCCTGGTCGGCCTCGGCGGCCGCCCCCGGTTGGATCAGGCGGAGCCACAGGTCGTGGATTTCGTTCTCCGTATCCCGCATCCTCGGATCGATCAGCTCGAACCGCGCCAACTGCGGGTCCTCGATCGCGTCCTGGATCTTGATGTTCAGGTCCGGCGGCAGTCCCAAAGTGACCTTGTAGGTGTCGAGCCGGGTTCCGTAACCTGCCTGAATGCTCAGCAGGGTGCCGTAGGCTGCGTAGTACTGTTTGCGGATCTGGTCGACCTGGAAGCGTTCGGCCCGTCCCCCCGTGTAGAAGGCCTCCATTCGGTCGAGGTTTCGCTCGAGCGCGTCGACGTTGGCCTCCTGGTTGCGGATCCGTAGCTGCTCTTCCTGCAGGCCGAGGAATCCACCCGGCCCGCCGGGCGCGCCGCTGGAAACTCCGTTGAACCCGACGCCGCCGCGGCCGGGGCCGGGGCCGGGGCTACGTCCGGTGACGATCTGGGCGTAGAACCCCCGGCGGAAGCGTTCCATCTGGCGAATGTTGGCCAACAGGGCCCGCTCGGAATCGGTCAGCCCCTCGAGCACCACGGCCCGACCCCCGGCTCGCAAGAGCGGTTGCACCAGCGAGAAATCCAACAGCGTGAACCCGCTGTAATCGTCGGGCCCGGCAAACTGCCAGACCAGCTCGTTGGCCATGTTGACAACCACGTCGGCGCCGGTGGCAAACAAGCGCCGCGCGCTCAGATCGGTGTCCGTCTCGAGCGTGCTCTTTTCGCTGCCGCCCCCGCGGACGCGGCCGGCGGCGGTGAAGAACGTCGAGTTGCCGCCGAAGAACTGTGTGTCGAAGCGGAACCGCTGGAGCGAGACGTCGAGGGCCGACAGATAAAGGTCCTCCAACTCCTGCTGGTACTCCCGCGAGTGCAACAGCGACGCCTGGACGGCCGCTTCCCGGTCCAGCACGATCGCGCCCTCTTCGTCGTACGAGAGATAGGCTTCCAGGCACGTCCGCCAGATAGGATTCTCGACGAACGGGGTGCCGCCGTACTGTTCCTCGTAGGGCCAGCCTCGCTTGCCGTCGACGCAGTGCATCAACTCGTGCGAGGTGGGATCGTCCGGGGGCATGGGCGGACAGTCCGGGGAGTTTGGGTCGAAGAACCGCGACCGTGGGTCCGCCTCGATCGTGAAGTTGTCCAGCGGCCACCGCGGATCGGTCGACCCGCAGTCGACCAGCCCGTACACCTCCTGGTCGGCCCGGTGACGATAGTGTGCCCGATTGCATCCCATCCAGGCCACCGCCAGCAATCCCAGCACAAGCACCCGCGCGATCCGCCGAGGGCGCCTTTCGGCTCGGGCGTTCGACGCGCAGTTTGTGAACCCGCAAGCGAGGATCAACATCAAGAGAACCTGCACGAAAAAGGGGTGTGCGTACCACCATTACGGGGAGTGGCAAAAGAGCTTCCCCAGATGACGTTTCGGCTTCGCCGAGTTACGGACTTGAACGATTGTGCCGCCTATAGGGATCGGGGCGGGTTTGCGGGTTTCCCGCGAGCTGGGAATCCTGGGGGGATCGCCGGCGACGGGAAGAGGTGGAGGAGGCTTGACATCCGCGGCAACCCCGAATAACATCGAGATTAACGGACTTTGCTCCCACATCCCTCTATGTACGGCGTGAAGGGAAGCCCGCCGGCGAACCACGTGGTTCGTGGGACACTTTGACTTAGCGGTGCGATGCGCCATGAGCATTTGGAACAAGGTCCTCACCGGACTCATTCTGCTGGCGTCCGTCGGGTTCTTCATCTTGGGCGCCCGGGCCCTGAAAACCCACGAGTACTGGCGCACGCAGGCCAAACAGCTCGAGCAGGAGCTGGCAACCGAGATCGAAACCCACGCGGATCTGAGCGAACAGGTCCGGCAGGTCGGCTTGGCCTTGCACGAGCAATTGGTCGATCGGGGGCGGACCTGGCGCGAGTGCCGGGTTCAGCCGAATCCCCAGATGGGGCAGTCGGGCGTGGCTGCCGTCGCGGTCGAATACCCGGCTCCCCACCAGATCGCCCCGAAGTCGGTCCTCTGGATCTTCGACGACCTCCCGGTGGAGAACGGCGGCAGATACCTGGGGCAATTCGAGGTCGTGGGAGTCGGCGGCCAGGACAACATGGTCGTGAACCTCAAGCCGAGCACGAAGATGACCCAGCCGGAGCTGGCCAGGCTCGTCCAGAGTGCCTCGCGCGCGAATCCCACCTGGACTCTCTACGAGATCATGCCGATCGACAACCACGAGTCGCTGGCCGGGCTCGACCTCGAAACACTCAAGGCCGTGCTGCCCGCCGAAAGCGTGGAAGAGTACGTCAAGGAGGGACAGTTAAAGACCCTGGAAGAGGTCAAGCAGCAGGGCTTGCGGGGGAAGGTCTTCAAGGTCGACGCGAACGGGGAGATCGTAAAAAGGACGGACCTCAAAGAGATTCAGCTCAAGGGGCTTGAGGTCGAGGTGGAGGCGGAGAACGAGCAAGGAAAATACGTGCGGCAACTCCGCGACTACGAAGAGCTGTTTCGGAAGTCCGCCCTCGAACGGACCGAGGGGATCGACCGCGAACGGGCGCTCACCCGCAACAACGACTACCTCGCCCAGACGTACCAGGACGCCACGCTCCAGCACCAGTATCGCCAGAAGGAGCGCGACCAGTTGGCGGCCGATCGGGCGAAGTTCTTTGGCCAGCGCGATACGGTTGCCGCCCATCTCGAAGCCGTCAAGGGAAAGCTGGCGGCGATCCGGACGGCCGTGGCCGACACGATCAAGTCCAACCGGGCCATGGCCGGCGAAATCGCCAGGATTCAGCAAGAGGCCACCCGGCTCATCGACGAGCAAACCCGCAGAATGGCCCGGGCCGGCGCCCCGTAGCCACGGCCGCGAGTTCGCTTTTTTGGCATTCATCTGGCCGGATATTCCTCGGCCTCATGGCGCGCCATCCCGGCGGCCCTTTCCTTGACCGTCTCTTGCGACGAGCCCCGTGAACGCTCGCAATCCTGCCCCCCCTTGGAGGGGATGCGCCCTCGCGCCAAGAGTGCTCGCCCGGATTATTCATGGTTCATCCGGCGGAAGCGTACTTCGGCTTCTCCGCAGGGGAGTACCGGTGCCTCTTCTCTGTTCATCGATGCGCCGAAGCCCTTGGATTTCTTCGAGTTACGACCGTCCGGCAACAGAGAAGAGGCACCGGTACTCCTGGTGTGTGCCTTCCACGTACGCAAATCCCGGATGAACCAAATTTGAGTTCCACGAGGTGCAAGATGCGAACCCAAACAGCGGTGCGACTCGCCCATGAGCCGGCTTAGAATTGTTGGGGAAACGCCGCTTTCGGGGACGGTCCGGGCGAGCGGGTCGAAGAACGCGGCGCTGCCGATGATGGCGGCGTCGATCCTGGCGGCGGAGCCGGTGACGTTGGAGGGCGTGCCGCGGCTGGATGACGTCGACACGCTCGCGGCGGTGCTCGCTCAGTTGGGTGTCGAGGTGGTGCCAGCGGACGACGGCGGATTGCGCCTGGAAACGGTGGACCCAACGCCGGTTCGGGCGGGCTACGAGCTGGTGCGTCGGATGCGGGCGAGCTTCTGCGTGCTGGGCCCGCTCTTGGCCCGGCGCGGTAGGGCCGTCGTGTCGCTCCCCGGCGGGTGTAACCTCGGCCCGCGGCCGGTTGACTTGCACTTGAAGGGGCTTGCCGCCCTGGGGGCCGAGTTCCGGATCGAGCGCGGATACGTGGTGGCCCGCGCCCGGCGTCTGGTCGGCGCCACGATCCGGCTCGATGGGCCGCGAGGCCCCACGGTCACCGGCACGGCCAACGTGCTCGCCGCCGCCGTGTTGGCCAAAGGCGAAACCACGATCACCGGCGCGGCGGCCGAGCCGGAGATCGTCGACCTGGGGAACTTCCTCAACCGGCTCGGCGCCCGAATCACCGGGCTGGGCACGCCAGCGCTCCGAATCACCGGGGTCGACCAGCTCGGAGGGGCCACGCACCGGGTGATCCCCGACCGCATCGAGGCCGCCACGCTCCTGTTGGCCGCCGCGATCACGCGGGGGACGGCCACCGTTGCCGGCCTTGTACCGGAACATCTCCGCGCGGTGCTGGACAAGCTGGAAAAGGCCGGCTTCGGGATCGACGTTTCCGAAGACCGGGTGACACTCACCACGCTGGGCTCGGTGCGGCCGGTCGACGTCACGGCGCGGCCCTATCCCGGCCTCCCGACCGATCTTCAGGCCCAATGGATGGCGCTCGTCTCGTTGGCCGAAGGCCGGAGCACGGTCGCCGATCGGGTCTTTCCCAGCCGCTGGATGCACGTGGCCGAGCTGCGGCGTTTGGGGGCGCGGATCGAGGTCGACGAAGGGGGCGCCGTCGTCACCGGAGTCGACCGGCTCAGCGGGGCCCCGGTGACGGCCACCGACCTGCGCGCCAGCGCCGCCTTGGTCCTGGCCGGATTGGCCGCCGGGGGCACGACGATCCTTCACGCCGCCGGCCATCTCGACCGCGGCTACCAGCGGCTCGACCAAAAGCTCGCCCAATTGGGGGCCCACGTTGAGCGGTCGCCGAGCCGGCCGGTGGCAACGGCCGGTGCGTCCGGCTATGATCGTCGGGGATGATGACCTCCCTGGCGCGGCATGGCCGCAGCCGACGGAGGGGTCAGGGTTCAGGATTCAGGGTTCAGGGTTCAGGACTTTTGTGCAGACGTTTCCGGGACACAATGGGCGACAGGCACGTCTGTTGGCAGACAGAATGACCGGCCGAAGCAATACGCTGAACCCTGAACCCCGAACCCTGAACCCTCCAAAACTACTGGCCCGGCAACACGCACCTCACCAAAGGAGCCCACGGCATGACACGTTTCCTGAGTCGAATCTTGTTCACCGCGCTGATCGTTGCGGCGGCGGCGTTTTCGGCGGCGATCGGGGCCGACGCGCCCGTCTTTCGGGCGGGCGGGGCCAAGGCCGACATCACGCCGACCGACTGGCCGCATCCGATGGTCGGCAGCTTCAGCGAGCGGCTTGCCGACAAGGCCTGGGACCCGCTTCACGTCCGAGCCATCGTGCTGGATGACGGGAAGACGAAGATCGCCGTTGCGGTCGTCGATAGCTGCTACTGCCCTCGCAGCCTCTTCGACGACGCCAAGGGCCGCATCGCCAAGTCGACGGGCATTCGGGCGGACCACATGCTGATGTCGGCCACCCACACGCACACGGCGCCCGCCTCGCGCGACCGCCGCGAGGTGAAGGCGAATTCAGGGTACGTCGAGCGCGTGACCCGAGGGATCGTCGAGGCCGTCGAGCAGGCACATCAGAACCTTGAGCCGGCGGAGCTTGGCTGGGGCGTCGTCGACGTGCCCGAGGAGGTTTTCAACCGCCGCTGGTTCATGAAGCCGGGCGGCATCGTGGCCAACCCCTTCGGCGAAACCAGCGACACCGCGCGGATGAACCCTCCGCGGGGCAAGCTCTTGGACCGGCCGGCCGGGCCGACGGACCCGCAGGTTTCGATCGTCTCCCTGCGCTCGGCCGAGGGGCGGCCGATTGCTTTGCTGGCGAACTACTCGCTCCACTACGTGGGCGGCATTCCGCCCGGCGGCGTCTCGGCCGACTACTTCGGCGAGTTCGCCCGCCTGATCGAAGCGCGGCTCGGCGGCAAGGACGACGATCATCCGCCGTTTGTGGGCATCCTCTCCAACGGCACGAGCGGCGACGTCAACAACATCAACTTCCTCCACCCGCGCCCGCGCGCCGAACCCTTCGAGCGCATGCGCACGGTCGCCAAGCGCGTTGCCGACGCGGTGGCGGGGCAGTACGAAACGATCGAGCACCGCCGCGACGTGACGCTGGCCATGTCGGAGCGTTTGCTGACGCTCGACAAGCGACGCCCCACGCCGGCTCAGCTCGACAAGGCCCGGCAATTCCTGGCGACCGAAGATGAATCGTCCCTGCCTCGCCTCGCCAAAGCGTACGCCCGCTGGGCGCTTGGGTTGAACGAGCCGCCCTACACCGAGGAGCTGGTGCTGCAGGCCGCGCGGATCGGCGACGTGGGGATCACCACCATCCCCTGCGAAGTGTTTGCCGAGATCGGGCTAGAGATCAAGGAGAAGAGCCCGCTTAAACCCACGTTCACCATGGAGCTGGCCAACGGGCACTACGGCTATCTGCCCACGCCGCCCCAGCACGCGCTGGGCGGGTACGAAACGTGGCTGGGCACCGGCACGCTCGAAATCGAGGCCTCGGAGAAGATCAATGCAGTGCTCCATGAGCTACTCGACGAAGTGACCGCGGCCGGATCGGGTCGTTGAGAGGATGGCAACATTTCAGCCGTTTGAAGCCACACTACGAACCGCGCGCATAAACTCGGTCCCAAGCTCTGCTTGGGACCGCACTTCCGCCAACTTCTGTCTCGCCGACTCGCCCAACGGGGTGAAGCACTGCTGCGCAGAGGGAGTGTTCCCAAGCGGAGCTTGGGAACAAGTTGCGCGGTCTGTTCTTCACATGGGTAAAATACTACAGGGGATGAGAGAAAAGAGGAGACTTCCATGACATACGAGCGCTCCGATCGCCGCTGGTTCCGAGTTCTCGCGGCGGGTTGTTTGGCGGTGGCTGCGATCCTCGGTGCGTTTCGCTCGCCTGGGGCCTTCGGGCAAGAGATGCCGCCGATCGAGGAAAGCGGAGTCGCGGGCGGATTGGTCGTCTGGATTGGCGGCGACCTGACGCCGGCCGACTGGGCCGCCGGGCTCTCGGAACTCGACGCCAAGAAGGGCCTGCTCGTGTTGGGGCTCAGCCGGGACGCCGAGGTCGTTCGGAAGACGCGGGCCGCCCTGGCAGCGCCGGCCCAACAGGGCGCGGTCTCGCTCGATACGTTCCAGCCGACGGCCGAGGGGGCGCTGCCGCTGGTGGACAATTCGGTCAACTTGCTGGTCGTCTCTTCCGGCGGCGGCATTCCGAAAGAGGAAATCGTTCGCGTGCTGGCCCCGCTCGGCTCGGCGTTGGTCGAGGAGGGCGGCAAGTGGAGCAAAATCACCAAGCCCTGGCCGGCGGACATCGACGAGTGGACCCACTACCTGCACGACGCCTCGAACAACGCCGTCTCGCACGACGAGCGCGTGGGGCCTCCGCGGCATTTGCAGTGGCAGTGCGGTCCCCGTTGGGGCCGGCACCACGATCACATGGCCTCGGTTTCCGCAATGGTTTCCGCCCGGGGCCGGGTGTTTTACATCCTCGACGAAGGCTCCCGCCACTCGCCGCAGCTTCCGCCCGACTGGAAGCTGGTCGCCCGCGATGCGTTCAACGGCGTGCTCTTGTGGAAACGCCCCATCCAGCGGTGGCACGACAATCTCTGGCCGCTGAAGAGCGGTCCGGCCAGTCTCCCGCGGCGGCTGGTGGCCCAGGGCGAGGTGGTGTACGCCACGTTGGGAATTGACGCGCCGGTTGCGGCGCTCGATGCGGCCACCGGCCAAACGATCCGCGAGTATGAGGGCACGGCCGCCGCCGAGGAGATCGTCTACTCCGACGGCACGCTCTTGGTGTTGGTGAACCGTACGCCCGTGGACCTCGAAGCCGACC
Organism: Planctomycetota bacterium; assembly: GCA_043824335.1. GTDB lineage: Bacteria > Planctomycetota > Planctomycetia > Pirellulales > Thermoguttaceae > JBDRTC01. The sequence goes on from JBDRTC010000224.1 coordinate 7,745, forward strand.
TCGCGGCCGATCCGGAGGAAGGCCAGTCCCGCGACAGCCGAACGACGTACTCGCCCACGATGGGGCGGATTTGGGCGGGCGTGCGCTCGCGGCGCTGGACCCACGGCGACCGCTCGATTCTCGCCTTCGACGCCGAAACCGGCCGGCCTCTCTGGGCAAAGGCAGGCCGCGTGATTCCGCTTACGTTGGGCGCCGACGCCAACCACGTCTACTACCACGACGGCGACAAGATCGTCGCCCTCGAAGTTTCCAGCGGCCAAGAGCGGTGGGTCTCCGAACCGGTCCCGGTTTGGCAAGGCCTGCACGGGCAGGGGCTCCAGTCGTGGTTCGCCCCCACGCTCCTCGCCTGCGACGGCAAGGTGTTGTTCGCCGGCGGGGAGAAGATCCACATGTCTTACATGGGATGGGGCTCCGAAGACATCGGCCAAGACACGATGACCGCCTTCTCGGCCGACTCCGGCAAGAAGCTCTGGACGGCCGACCACCCTTACAGCGGCTACAACTCGCCGGAGGACCTGTTCGTCGCCGCGGGAAAGGTCTGGACAGGCATCACGGCCAAGGGCGGCCCCGACGGCCGCTACATGAGCCACAATCTGGACACGGGCGAAAAACGCGACGACTTTCCGCCCACGGTCGACACCTTCTGGTTCCATCACCGCTGCTATCGGGCCAAGGCCACCGACAAGTACATCCTCTCCTCGCGAACCGGCATCGAATTCGTCGACCTGGCCACGGGCGAGTGGACCATCCACCACTGGGTCCGCGGCGGCTGCCTCTACGGGATCATGCCCTCCAACGGGCTGGTCTACTCGCCGCTGCACCCTTGCAGTTGTTATGCCGAGGCGAAGCTGAACGGCTTCACGGCACTGGCTGCAAGTAGGGGTGAGGGGCGAGGGGTGAGGGGTGAGGGGCGAGAGGCTGGAGACGAGGGACATGTGGCCGCACGGCTCGAGCGCGGTCCGGCGTATCAAGCGCGCGAGGATAAACCCCGCGGCTCCAAACCTCCGACTTCCCACCCCTGGCCAACGTATCGCCATGATCCCGCGCGGAGCGGCGCGACTTCGGACGCCATCTCCACGCCGCTCGGGCCGCAGTGGACGGTCGAGCTGGGCGGACGGCTCACGCAGCCGGTTGCCGGCGGCGGGCTTCTGTTCGTCGCCGACGTCGACCGCCACACGGTCCACGCGGTCGACGCCCAGTCGGGCGAGCGGCTTTGGAGTTACGCCGCCGGCGGACGAATCGACTCGCCGCCCACTTACGACCGCGGCCGGCTCGTCTTCGGCTCGGCCAACGGCTACGTCTATTGCCTGCGCGCGGGCGACGGGGCGCTCGCCTGGCGGTTCCGCGCGGCCCCGGTCGACCGGCGCCTGGTCGCCTTCGATTCTGTCGAGTCGGTCTGGCCGGTTCACGGGGCGGTGCTCGTCGAGGAGGGCGTCGTCTCGGCGGTCGCCGGCCGGTCGATTTATCTCGACGGCGGGCTGCGCTTCTCGCGGCTCGACGTGGAGACGGGCCGTCTCTTGAGCGAAACGGTCCTCGACGACCGCGATCCCGAGACGGGCGAAGACATGCAGACCCGCGTCAAGGGGCTGGACTCGCCCGTCGCGCTCCCCGACGTCCTCGCCAGCGACGGCGAGCGGCTTTACATGCGCTCCGAAACCCTCGACCTGGAGGGGAACCGCCTGGGGGCCGGGGCGCCCGGCGGCCGGCGCGATCATCTTTTTGCCCCCTACGGATTTACCGACGATTCCTGGTTTCACCGCGTCTACTGGGTCTTCGGCAACGGCTTCCGGTCCGGCGTCGGCGGCTACTCAAACGGCTTGGCGAAGCCGGCCGGCCGGATCCTCGTCAACAACGACTCGACCGTTTTTGGGTACGGGCGCAAGCCGGAGTTCTACCGCTGGACGTCGGTCCGAAAGTATCAACTCTTCGCGGCGGCCAGGCCGGGCTCAGGAAGCGGCCCGCCCAAGGTGAAGCCGGACAAAGGCAAGTCGAAGGTCGCTTATCGCTGGGCCCGCGAGGTGCCGATGATGGTTTGCGGGATGGCCCTGGCCGGCAAGACCTTGCTGATCGCCGGTCCCCCCGACCTGATCGACGAGGAAGCCGCTTTCCAAACCTTCCCGGACGACGCCACCCAGAAGCGGCTTGCCCTTCAGGACGCCGCTTTGAAGGGACAGGGCGGGGCGATGCTCCAGGCCGTCGACGCCGACACGGGCGAGACCCTGGCGGAGTGTCCGCTCGACTCACCGCCGGTTTTCGATGGCCTCATCGTCGCCCACGGCCGCGTCTTCCTCGCCACCATGGACGGCCGCCTCCGGGCGTTTGGGCAGAAGAGCGATGGCTTGAACCCTCATCCTTGAGGGCCCGCAGACAGCCCCGCATCCCGACCGGTTCGCAGAGACGAAGAACTCTATCCTCTACGCTCACCCCAGCTTCCACGGCTTGCGATACTCGTAGTGGAGTAGGGAGTTGGCTTCTTCGTTGTTGGTGATCTGCTCTTTTTCCGCGTCCCATTCCAGCCGGGACCGGGTGAGCCAGGAGATCTTGGCCAACAGGCTCATGGTAGTCGAGCGGTGGCCCTCCTCCACGTCGGCGTTGGGTTTTTCGCGGGAGCGGATGCAATCGAGGAAGTTTCGGGCGTGCTGGGCGGTGATGTTCCCTTCGCTGCTCTTGACTTCGATCGGGTCCATGCGCGGCTCGCGATCCTGGAACTGGCCGCCCCGCTCCGGCACAACCTCGTAGGACTGGTCGCTGCAGTACATGCTGCCCTGGGTGCCGCGGATCTCGAAATAGCCGCCCCGGGCCAACGTGCGGTTGCCGCTGGTCTCGAACATGCCGAACACGAAGAGCCGGCCGGCGGGGAATTCGAAGGTGACCCGGAGCGTGTCGGGGATCGTGCGGTCGTCGTCGACGGCGTAACGGCCGCCGATGGCTGAGATCGACGTGGGGGCCACGTCGCCGGTCATCCAGCGCATCGCGTCGAGGAAGTGGACGCCGTTGTTGGCCGTCTGCGACGAGTAGAGCATCCACCAGCGGAACTTGTAGGGGGCGATCGTCGCCCGATAGGGTTCAGCGGGCCGGGGGCCGAGCCACATGTCCCAGTCGAGATCGGGCGGCGGGTCCGTCGGCTCGGCCCGGCCGATCCCCAGGGGGAACATGTTGCTGCGGTGGTACGCCCGGCAAACAGTCACCTTGCCGAGCCCGCCGGAGCCGACCAATTGGGCGGCCCCCGCGTAGAGGCTCGACGAGCGGCGGTGCAGGCCCACGGTGACCACCCGATCGTTCCGCCGCGCGGCCTCGACCATGCGCCGGCCCTCGTGCACGGTGATCGACAGGGGTTTTTCCACGTAAACATCCTTGCCGGCGTCGCAGGCGGCGATCGTTTGGATGGCGTGCCAGTGGTCGGGCGTGGCGATCACGACGGCGTCGATGTCGTCGCGGCCGATCATTTCGCGGAAGTCGCCGTAGGTGGCCGCTTTGCCGCTGAGCCGGGCGTTCGCCTTTTCGAGCGTCGACTTGGAGACGTCGCAGAGGGCGGCGATCTCCATGTCCTCGTGCTTCAAAAAGGCGCTCATCAGTTGCCCGCCCCGGTTGGCCACGCCGATGAAACCGAGCCGGATGCGGTCGTTCGCGCCGATGACGTTCTGGTTCATGAGGGTCCTCGTAGGCTATGCGGCGATTGTTCGTGGCTGGTTCTGGTTGGCAAGCCCCAGCTTCCCGGGGGCGAAGCAGAGCTTCGCGGAACTGGGTTCCCAAGCGGAAGCTTGGGAACCAGAGCAAACCCGGCGAAGCCGCAAGCGGCGGGCGCTGTGGATCGTAAGGCTGTAGGGTGGGTCAAGCGAAGCGAGACCCACGCGGAGGACTCTGTCTTATCCCAGCTTCCACGGCTTGCGGTATTCGTAGTGCAAAAGCTCGTTGGCCTCGTCGTTGTTGGTGAAGCGCTCGTTTTCGGCGTCCCAGTCGAGCCGGGCCCGGGTGGTGAGGGAGATGTTGGCCATCAGGCTGAACGAGGTCGAGCGGTGGCCGATCTCCACGTCGGCGCGCGGCTTCTCGCGCGACTTCACGCAATCGAGGAAGTTCCTCGCATGAAGCGCCGTCAGATCGGCGTTCCCCTGTGGGGCGTCGACCTTCATCGGCTCCATGCGCGGGGCGCGGTCCTGGAACTGTCCGCCCCGTTCGGGCTCCACCTCAAAGCCCCGGGTGTCGACGTACACGGTCCCTTGCGTGCCGCGCAGCTCGATCTCGCCGCGGGGGAAGGCCGGGTTGCCGCTGGCCTCGTACTGGCCGAACACGGCCAGGCGGCCCGAGGCAAACTCGAAGACGACTTCCATCGTGTCGGGCACCGTGCGGTCGTCGTCGACGGCGAACCGGCCGCCCATGGCGCAAAGCGACGACGGGGCCAGCTCGCCGGTGAGCCAGCGGATCGCGTCGAGGTAGTGAACGCCCCAGTTGGCCATCTGCGAGGAATACAACTGCCACCAGCGGAACTTGTACGGCGCGATGTTCTCCTGGTAGGCCTGCTCGGGCCGCGGACCGAGCCAAAGGTCCCAATCGAGCGTTTTGGGGGGCTCGGTGGTTTTCACCCGACCGATCCCGCTCGGGTGCATGTTGCTCAGCCGGTACGCCCGGCTGACGGT
>JBDRTC010000225.1:0-6461 GCA_043824335.1 Planctomycetota bacterium
TTTTCCTGGACAAGTATCCCGCCGCCAGCGACACCTATGCCGAGCTGCTGAAGGAATACAAGTACACCCGGCACCTCGACACGGTGGTCGCCCGCCAGTTCGCCATCGGACGCTACTGGGAGCAGCTCAACTCGGCCGAGCCGGGCTGGCTCTTGTCGTTCCAGTTCACCGATTCCTCCCGGCCGAAGTTCGACACCTGGGGCCAGGCCGTCAAGGCCTACCACAGCGTGCTGGAGAACGACCCCACCGGGCCCCTGGCCGACGACAGCGTCATGGCCACGGCCAACGCCCACTTCCTCAAGGGCCGCTACGAAGACGCCGCCTTCAACTACGATCTGCTTCGTAAGGAGTATCCCAAGAGCGAGCACCAGCTTCAGGCCCATCTGCTCGGGATGAAGAGCAAGATGGAGGTCTACCAGGGAGCGAAGTACGACGGCACGCCACTGGAGGATGCCGGCAAGATCGCCGACGCGACGCTCCAGCAGTTTCCCGGCGAGTTGGGGAGCGAGCGGGAGCGGGTCCTCCGCGAGCGGAACCAGGTCCTCGAGGAGCGGGCCCGGCGCGATTGGTCGATGGGCCAATACTACGACAAGCGAAAACAATACCGCGCCGCCCGATACTACTACGAACTCATCCTTGAAGAGTACCCCACGACCGTTGCCGCCCAGCATGCCCGGCAGCGGTTGGATGAGATCAAGGACGAGCCCGACAAACCGACCAACCACTTCCAATGGCTGACCAACCTGTTTCCCTCGACGACGGACTGAGCACGGCCGGGTTCTGGATTCCCCGTGCGCTGGTCCTGTCCGTGATCCTGCTGGCCGGCTGCACCGGCTACCAAGTGGGAACCTCGTCGCTCTACTCGCCCGCTGTCCGCACCGTCTACGTGCCCATGTTCGAGTCAGACAGCTTTCGCCGCAACCAGGGTGAGCGGCTCACCGAGGCCGTGATGAAGGAAATCGAATCCAAAACGCCCTACAAGGTCGTGGGCACCCCCAACGCCGACACCACGCTCACCGGCCGAATCGCCGAGGAAACGAAACGCGTGGTCGTCGAGAACCGACTCGACGATCCCCGCCAGGCGGAGGTCAAGCTCCAGGTCCAGGTCCGCTGGACCGACCGCCACGGCCGCCTGATCCGCCAGAGCGAGTCGATTCCACTCTCCGACCTGCCCATCGGCGTTGACGGCGATGCCTCTCTGTTCCCCGAGGTGGGCCAATCCGTGGCCACCGCCCATCAACAGGCCATCCAGCGGGCCGCCCAACAGATCGTGGCGATGATGGAAACGCCTTGGTAGGGGAGAGAGGCGAGGGGCGAGGGGCGAGGGGTGAGGGGAGAGAGGTGAGGGGACAGAGGTCAGGGGCCGAGGCCGAGGCTTTCCGCGTTGGTTCAGCAGTTTCAGCAGTCGTGCTGCGCCTTTCGGCCACTCTCACCCCTCTCCCCTCTGCTCTCACCCCTCACCTCTCACCCCTCGCCCCTCATCCCTTGCCACTCCGACCCGAAGCGTCTACAAATGGCTTGCTGTTCTTGTGTCCGGAACTTGAGACTGTAGGCCTCTTTCGATGAGTCCCTCGCCCGAATTGCCGCGGCCCGAGTCGACGAGTTGCCCTCGCCGCGTGGACCGATGGAGAATCCGTGGCCAGACGCTCTCGATCGGCCGGCTTCCGCTTTTGATGGGCATCCTCAACGTCACGCCCGACAGCTTCTCCGACGGCGGACGGTTTTTCGACCGCGGGGCGGCCATTGAGCAGGGATTGCGCCTGGCCGAGGAAGGGGCCGACGTCCTCGACGTCGGCGGCGAGAGCACGCGGCCCTATTCCGCGTCCGTGGAAGCCGAGGAAGAACTCCGCCGCGTCATCCCGGTGGTGACCGCCCTGTGCGAGCAGGCCTCGGTTCCCGTGTCGATCGACACCTCCAAGGCGGTCGTCGCCCTAGAAGCCGTCGCGGCCGGGGCACGGATCATCAACGACGTCACCGGCCTCTCGGCCGACCCAAAAATGCTCGACGTGGCCGTCGAGTCCGCCGCGGGCGTGTGCGTGATGCACATGCAGGAGAGCCCGGGAACGATGCAGGACAAGCCGACCTACGGCGACGTGGTCGAAGAGGTCCTCGCCTATCTCCGCCGGCGCCGCGACTCCCTTATCGCCGCCGGCATCGCTCAGGGCCGCATCGCCGTGGACCCGGGCATCGGCTTCGGCAAGACGCCCGAGCACAACCTCTCGCTTCTCAGTACCGCGTGGCGGCTGCACGAGCTTGACTGCCCTGTGCTCATCGGCCACTCGCGCAAGAGCTTCATCGGCGTGGTGCTGGGCGACGCCCAAGCCGACCGCACGCCCGGCACGATCGGCGTGGCCCTCTCGTTGGCCCGACAAGGCGTCCAGATCCTCCGCCTCCACGACGTCGCCCCGGTCCGCCAAGCCCTCCAACTCCACGAAGCAACCGGAGGGCTCGACAGCGTGTAGCCCGCGGAGGTTATGCTTCAGCATAATGCGTATCGCTTTAGGAGCCGGTTGAATTTGTCCCCGTCCATCGTCCGCTGGCGGTCGCGGCGGTCCATGCTCGCGCGTGCCGTCCGCGGGCTTGGGCACACGGCACGTGGCAGAAGGCGAACTGCACACGGCGTGTGCCTGCTACGTCGGGAAGCCCGAGGGGTGGCATGCCCTCGCTCGCGTGGGCATGCTCTCTGCGCGACGCACGAACCCGCAGGGTGCGCCCCGGCCCACGTGACCATCGCGTCAGACGGGCCTTCGCCCAATTGCCGGCGCCACGCCAGGGGCAAACAACCGCACTCACATGCCCACGCAAGCGAGGGCATGCCACCCGCCGATGCGGTGTACTACGTACTGGACATCGAGCGACGCCAAATGCCTTTGGACGAGGGCGGCACCGGCGGCGACGTCGACGCCCTGCAAAGACTCCTCGACGAGGTCACCACGCTCAGGCAAGAGGCGCTCTCCGAGTTCACGGCCCAACCGAACAATCAGGCCAAGCGGCACGGAGGATAGATTGCACGGTGTATTGGAGTGCCACGGGCATCTTGCCCGTGCACTGGCGAGACGCCAGTGGCACCCGACCGTGCGGGCTTTTCCTTGTCCCGCTTAGGATCGACCGGCGGCTCTAAAGCTCCTTGATGCGCAGATTGCGGAACTCGACGCGGTGCCCGTGGCCGCAGAAGGCGAGGTGGCCTTTCTCGCGGCACAGGCCGGTCAGGTCGTGGTCGTGGATGCGCTTCGGGGGGAGCTTGCTCGTGTCGGCGTCGACAATCACGGCGCCGTTGAGCGTGACGTTGATTTGCGTGCCCTTAGCCCGAATCTCCATGGCGTTCCACTCGCCGACCGGTTTCATGTGTCCCCGTTTGGCCGGCACGGCCCCGTAGATCGAGCCGTTGAACTGCTCGGGCTTCAGCTTCTCGTAGTTGGGGAAGGAATCGTCAAGGATCTGGATCTCCATGGCCGCGAAGCCGGGCGTGCCTTCCAGGGGTGTGCGAACGCCCACGCCGTTGTTGCCGCCGGGCTCGAGCTTGTACTCGAAGCGGAAGACAAAGTCGCCGAACTCCTTCGTCGTATACAGGTCTCCCCCGCCGTGCTCCTTGCAGACGAGCTTGCCCTCCTCGACGACGTAGCCGTCGACTGCCCCTTGCCAGCCGCCGAGCGTCTTTGCGTCGAAGAGGCAGACGAAGCCCTCCTGCTTCTCCTTCGGACAGAGGCCGTCTGCCGCCCGTTCCGACTCGGCCTTCTCGGCGTGCGCCCAACACGCCCCCAGCAACAACGCCGCAGCAACAGTGGTCATTCGCATGGGTAGAGACTCCTGAAAACGAGAGAGAGACGATCAGTCAAAGTCCAGTACAAACAGAAAGGCATGAGGCAGAGGCACCTTCCACGCCTTTCCAATATAGTCGGAACCACCGCGGGCACAAGCTTCCGTTCAGGTCTGCGAGGTCTGCGGGCGCTGGGAAAGTCGTCTTGCACTTAGTGTCAAATTCGGCTAGGAGTATTCGTGCCACGGCCAGACCGCGTCCGATTTTCCCAAGCCTCCCCGCTCGAAGGGGCTTTTCCGGCGGAAGGTCACTATGACACTCGAAAAGGAACTCGCTCGCACCGGCCATTTTTTGTTCCGGTGGCGGGGCTGCCTGCCCGTTGTCCTCGCGCTACCCACGCTGCTGGCAATGCGGGAGTTCCAGGACGCGAACGATTCTCACGTCCAGCACGAGGCGTGGGTCCTGTTCTCGATGGCCGTTTCTTTTTTTGGGCTCGGGGTCCGCGCGGTCACCATCGGATACACGCCCAAGGGAACGTCGGGACGGAACACCCGACGGCAGCGGGCAAGCGTGCTGAACACGACCGGCATGTACTCCGTTGTCCGCCATCCGCTCTATTTGGGTAATGCGATCATCTGGCTGGGGGTGTCGATGTTCTGCCAGACGTGGTGGCTGACGGTCATTTTCATCCTCGCCTTTTGGATCTACTACGAACGCATCATGATGGCCGAAGAGGAGTTCCTCCGCGAGGAGTTCGGCGACGCGTACCTGGATTGGGCCAGCAGGACCCCGGCCTTCATTCCAGCCCCGAGCCGGTGGCGGCGGCCCGACCTGCCCTTCTCGCTCCGCAAGGTCCTTCGCCGGGAGTATACCGGCTTCTTTGCGATCGTCGCCTGCTTCTTCGTCCTGGAGTCGACCAGGCACGTGATGGTGTACGGCCAACTCGTCTTTGAGCCACACTGGGCCGTCATCTTTCTCGCCGGATTGCTGGTCTACGCCACGTTGAGAACGCTGAAGAAAAGGACGCATCTCCTGGTCGTCGAAGGGCGTTGACGGCGGCCGGCTCAGTGCAGTTCGTTCGACCCGCCCGCGGCAAGGAACTTTTCCACTCCGGCGCGAAGTTCTTCGGCCCGCTTCGCTACGCGGTCGGCCGGCATTTCACGGTAGATCTCCCCGATGTCGCCGGCACATTGTCGGAGTCGCCGGCAGAACTGTCGTGCGTCGAGTCTCTGGCCTTGCCGAAGACGGAGACGCTCACACCAACGCTCGTCGACAAGCAGGTTATACTCCTGTTTCGAGGAGGACGCCTCGGGGCGGTAGGACGTGTCGATCGTATCGTCGCACTCTCCGCCCACGTTGTGGATGCACGGCCGACAGACGTCGTCGGCGCCGAGTTCGATTTCCAAAAGCGATTCGGGGGCCTCTAGGAGACGCACGGTCACGGTGTGAACGGCGTGGCCGTAGGGATGCGGCTCGAACGCCGTCTGTCCGCGTCCCAGTGCGGAAATGATGTCGACGAAGTGATGCGGCTTGATCCGAATCGCTTCGCGGCCGGTTCCTTTCATAAGGCCCAACTCGCCTTTTTCAATGGGCTGCCAACGCGCCCCACGCCCTGGTGAACGGCAGGTAGGCCATGGTCACCATGACGGCGATGAACACGAGCCGCAAGACGTTTCGCGGCAAGGCGTGGGTGAGCTTGCCGCCCAGGTAGCCGCCCAGGATCGCCGTGGGGATGAGCATCAGCGCCAATTGGAGCGAGTCGGTGACGGGGACGCCGTGGAGGCTCGGCAATCGCAGGTTCTTGACGGCCGCCCCGATCGAGGAGACGAACATGATCGTCACGGCCGAGTTGGCGATCGCCCGGCGAAGCGGCACTCGGAGCAGGATCTGCTGCATGGGCACGCAGATGGCCCCGCCCCCCACGCCCAGCAGGCCCCCCATGAAGCCCATCACCAGCCCCACGGCGCCGACGGCCGCGGGGGACTGCTTCTCGTCTGCGTCGGACCCTTTTTCCAGATCGACCTTCTTGAACAGGCGCCACGTGTTGTACGCGGCAACGTAGACCATGAATCCCGAAAGGACCATGGCCAGATAGACGCCGTTCTCTCGGGCGAAGAGCGACGTGTCGCTGGTGAAGACTCCCAAGAGGATGCCCACCAGTGCCGAGGGGATCAGGAGAGTGACCACCGGTTTCATGATCGCCCTGGCCCGCCAATGGGCCAACACCGAAGGGGCGACGACGAACACGTTGCAGATCATCGCCGCCGCTTGCAGCAAGTGCTGCTGGGTCCCTTCGTAGCGGCCGGTCTGGCTGAGGTAGAGGATCAGGGAGGGGATGATGATGATCGACCCGCCCACTCCCAAGAGCCCCCCGAACATGCCCGCCACAAACCCGATCGCCGCTTGGATGAGTAGCTCCATCAGTGAACGTCTCGTGATCCTGCTTGAGGTTGAGAAAGACTCCGGCTAGCGCCTCATGGGCCCCCGTTTTCGAGTGGGAAACCTCAGTCTACCCGACCCCGAGGAAATGGACAACGCAGCCCTCCTTTTGTAGGATGCGGGGATTGTCGGCTCTCTCGGTGCGTTGGGGCGAAGCCGCAAGCGGATTGTCGGAGGGGATCGCGTTTTCGAGTGGCCGTGCGGTTCGCGGTTGTTCCGGTGCGAGCTAGAATTGCAGTATGCGAAGTGCCCGGCTGCTGATCCC
>JBDRTC010000226.1:0-3137 GCA_043824335.1 Planctomycetota bacterium
TCGATCCCGGTGACCAGCGGGCAAGTCATGGACCTCCTGGATATCGACGACGGCGTGTGGGAGCTCCGGATCTCGGCTACGGATTTCGCGCGAAACTCGTCCTACGCGGCATCGGGAGCATTCGATATCATGACGATTATCTTGGCCGAGAGCACGATCACGGTCAACGGGGCCCCTGAAATCGAGTTTTCCGCCTACAATGCCCAACCCGTGATAACCCCTCTCGTTGCGGACCCCCAACAGGGGTATGCCCTGCAGGCCGACATACAGGGTCTGGGTTTTGTCAGCACCATATACGATGTCCAACCAGAAGGCGTGGACTTCGTCCCTCCGGCCACCATGGTTTTCCGTTATGCGGACTCGGTAGTGCGGGATCTCGGGATTCCCGAAGCGGAAGAGGCATTGCACGTCTCTCTATATGAATAGGGTGTGGCTACTTTTTGGTGACATCCATCGCTGGCAACTTCTCGGGGCACGAAGCAGTAATTTCGCAAGCCTGTCGAAAAACGGCCTCGGCGGATTTCGCATCGGTCGTCCTGAAGCTTTCGCGCCGGCGCGCTAGCGCCGGGGTGAAAGCCGCCCGCCGCAGGCGCCCGGAAGTAACTGCAAAGGCCGTCAAGCCGAAAGAAAGGACCACCGTCGTCGGGAGAACGTCAACGGCTTCTTTTGCGGGCAGCGGGCCCGCGATTTCGCCCGTCCAGCTTCGCTGGACGGACGAAATTTCATAACGGCAAAACGACTCCCGGTCGCCACGGATGAGGTCGTCGGTCAGGAGGCGGGGGTCTGCGCCTACGAGCACTGCGGTTTTTCCCCCGAGACTTGAGAAGTTACCATCGTTGACCTCCAGAGCCCCTTTGGGTATAGACGCGCCTGCTCCTGATCGACGTGGTAGTCCCAATACTCGTCAAAGTCCCCCGATAGATAGATTGCCCTCATCTTGACCATCGCCTCCGCCCCGGTAAAGGTCCACCGCATCCCGGAGCGCTCCATCCGGTCCTTGATGAGGTTCTTGCAGGCTCCTTCCACCGAGCCGCTGGCAATCGGCAAGCCTTCAGCAAGATACTCGTGGTAGCGCATCCGTGATCGGTTCCGGTAATAGTAGGCCGCCACGTTGAGCAGCGTCTTTCGCTTCTTTCCTTTCAGCTTCCTCTTGGTAGTAATTTGGCGTAGCCCCTTTACGACCTGGCTGACTCCCCCACGAAGGATTCGAAGCGCTCGTTCCTGCACGAATCCAACGGCTTGGCTGCTGCCTTCCGGGTGGAAGACATGGGCGCAAATCCAAAGTTTCTCCAGCGCGTGAAGGAAATCGAGAATGAGGCGGATGCCCTTCATGGTGGCGCAGACCCGGATCTGTAGTGCGCGTTCTCCATCGGTCACCACAACACGGTTCTTTGCTTCACGCGGGTCTCTGCGGTCCATCTCCTTCTTCACATCCTGGATGAACGCATCCTTTCCAGCCACCAAGCTCGCCCACACGCGCTTACGTTCGGGACCGGGGAATCGCTCGGATTTCTTCGTTCGCTCCCGGTCTGTATCAAAGAGGCTCTTGATCACGTCTTCGGGTGTCCGCACACGGGGCTGTTGGGTGTAGACCGCCGCTACCGTGGCCATCTTCTTCTTGTTGGCTTTCTGTCCCTTTCCCCTACGGACCTGCTTTTCAGCAGGCTGGGGTTTGACCATGGGAATGCCTTTGCAATCGACGGAGCCAACCAGAATGGGGCCGCTCCCTTCTGGATGTTCGACTTCTCGGCACACGTAGAAGCTCTCGAAGTCGACGCCGGCCTCGACGACGATATCCTCGGCACTTCTCTTGGGGATCCGCACGCCGGTCGCCTCCCGGAGGGATTCGATTGCCTCATCGAACGGACCTTGGACGGCCTCTTTGTTCACCCGACGCTGAAGCTCGTGGCTGTAGCTCCGGTGGGGCAATTGAAGCTGTTCATCCAGGGGGTAGACGTTGGTGTCTCCGCGTCTGCTTGCGTATCTGGCGCGCTCAACGCGTACCTCCCCGAAGATCGTGAGGATGTTTCGGCCGCGTGCGCGCTTCTGGCGGTAGAGCACCGTCGTTTCCGGGTGCTCCGGTCGGGACACCTCAATTGCGGGCCCCACGTCGCCACGTCCTCGGCCGTCGATGTGGGCCTGCAGCAGCAGACGTAGTATTTCTCGTCCGCGTCCTTCCTCGCCGAGTTCGATGCTTCGAAGCCCCATCAGTTGGCTCTCGCCGGCATAGAGCCACTGTTCAAGACTGCGAAACTGATGGCGCGCAAGGAGGCAGGCTGCCTGGCTGATGGGCGCCTGCACGTTCTGCGCACGGCCCAGGGTTACTGCCGGTGTCGCCGGCATTTGTATCGTCATCGCTCTTGTCATATGCCTAGCATATATATTATGCTAGGTATAATGAAACAGAGCCCAGACCAGGCCAAAGATGTCGCGCAGCGGCTGCGGGACTATCGTAAAAGGTACGAACGCGTGAAGGCGCGGCTACGCAGGGTGGGATTTATCGTCCGGGGAAGTTTCGTGCGACAACGACTACTTTGCGGTAACCCAAACTGCCGCTGCCGCAAGAATGCCAAGCTCCGGCACGGGCCTTACTACTCAATCACCTGGAAGGAAAAGGGGCGAACCGTCTCTCGCTTTCTTCCCACGAAGGTCGTTCCTCTCTACCGACAGTGGAACCGCAATGCGCGTCTCTTGAAAGGAATGCTGGCTCAAATGCACGAGATATCTCGAGCCGCAGCCGACTGCGTTCGTGCGGCAGAAACTACCACCCGTAGGACGAAGAAGCCAAGAAAAGGGAAGCAGGCGGGCACCTAAACCTGGGGATATTCTGATATCCCCAGGTTAAGTCTCAACTCTTACGTCGGCTATAATCGAAAAGCCCTTATAAATACGTCATTTTGTGTGTCACCAAAAAGTAGCCACACCCCATGCCGATGTTCCCCGCATTGTTGTTGCCGACGTGGGTGCCGACGAGCTCCACCGGCACCCCTTCGAATACCCGGCCGGCTCCATCAACCAGGAAGTGATAGCCGATATCCTTCCAGCCGCGCGAGTCCATGTGGAAGTTCTGGTGCCCCTTCACGGTGCGCACGGCGTCTTGGCGGCTCATCGACTGGTGGCCGACCGGGTGGTGCACC
>JBDRTC010000227.1:0-9532 GCA_043824335.1 Planctomycetota bacterium
CCCGCTTCAGGGCGTTTGGACGGCCGACCAGGGGACGCTCCCCCCCTGGCACGGCGACTATCACCACGACCTGAACACGCAGCTCACCTACTGGGCGTACCTGACCTCGGGGCGATTTGACCAGGGCGCCGCCTTCGTCGATTTCATGTGGGACCTCTTGCCTTTGCACCGAAAGTTCGCCCAAAAGTTCTACGGAACCACGGGGGCCGCGGTGCCCGGCGTGATGACGCTCGACGGCAAGCCGATGGGCGGCTGGAGCCAGTATTCCCTCTCGCCCACCGACGGGGCCTGGGTCGCCCAGGCGTTCTATCTCCACTGGCGCTACACCATGGACGACGAGTTCCTCGCCCAACGGGCGTACCCTTATTGCCGGGCGATCGCCGAATGCCTGCGCGACCTGCTCGAGCCGGACGCCGACGGCAAGTTGAAGCTTCCCTTGTCCACGTCGCCCGAGATCCACAACAACAGCCTCGCCTCCTGGCTCACGCCGAACTCGACGAACGACCTCTCGTTATTGCGGTGGCTGTTCGGCGCTTTGGTGGAGATGGCCCAAGCGCTGGGCGATCAGCCGGCCGCGGCCGAGTGGCAAGATGTCCTCGACGGCCTCGACGAGTTGGCCGTCGAAGGCGAAGCGGGCCCCTTGCGGCTTGCGCCCGACGAGTCGTTGGCCGAATCCCATCGGCACCATTCCCACCTCATGCCCATCCATCCGCTGGGCCTCCTCGACGTGGAGGGGACCGACCGCGACCGCCGGATCATCGACGCCTCGCTGGCCGAGATCGACCGCCTGGGCACCCCGGCGTGGTGCGGGTACAGCTTCTCCTGGATGTCGTGCATTTCCGCCCGGGCCGCGAAGCCCGATCGGGCCGTCAAGAACCTGGAGATTTTTATCGAGGCCTTCATCTCGCGAAACGGCTTCCACGTAAACGGCGACTACAAGCGGCTCGGCTACTCGAACTTCAGCTACCGGCCCTTCACCCTGGAGGGCAATTTTGCCGCGGGCCAGGCGGTGCACGAGATGCTGCTGGGAAGCTGGGGCGGCACCGTGCGCATCTTCCCCGCCGTGCCCGACAAGTGGCCCGACGTCTCCTTCCAAAACCTCCGCGCCGAGGGCGGCTACATCATCTCGGCCCGACGAGAAGGCGGCTCCACGACCGAAGTTCGCATCCAGGCCACCCACGACGGCCTCCTAAAGCTCCGCGATCCCCTCCCCGGCAAGCCCGTCTCGTGGAACCGCCCAGACGTCAAGAAAGTCGGTGCCGACTACCAGTCGACCCTCGCCGCGGGGGAGGTGCTGGAAGGGAGGCTGTGAGTAGGTAGGTTATGCTTCAGCATATCGCCAGCACGTAGGTTATGCTTCAGCATATCGCGAGCACGTAGGTTATGCTTCAGCATATCGCGAGCCGGAATGGCGGGCCTTGGGGAAAAATGTGATATGCTGAAGCATAACCTACATGTCAGATCCGTCGAAGACTGCTTCTCTCAAGTGGTCCAATGCCTTGCGAAGGTACGCTTCGTCCCAGTCGGCCACGAGCGAGGTGGTCTGGAAAATCCGTTGGGGGATGCGCAACTCCTCGGGTGAAAAGCCTTCGCGAATCTTGAACTGGTACTTCCGGCGGTGGATTGTTTTGCCGAGCGTGGTCAGGGCATCGGTATCGAGGTCGAATCCTGCCAGGCGAAGCGCGCGGACGACCGTGTCGGGCTTGTAGATGCCCCGGGCGAAGAAGCAGACGACGAGGCTCGATAGGATCTGACGCCAACGCTCCTCGGCCAACAGCGTTTCGACAAGCTCTTCGGGACTCAACCGCTTCTTGACCAGCACTTTCTGGTCGACGCTGTACCCGGCGTTGTCCAGGTGGCTGTGCCTTGCACCCATTAGGACTCCCAGGTGCGCGGCGGGCCCCGTGTGATAGCCGGGCATCTCGTTTCCGCCGAACGCGAGCGCGTACTCCGCGCCGCCGTACGTGGCGGCCGCGTGCTCGACGCCCCGGGCGAGGTGCCCGTAGAACTCGGTCGGCTGCTCGACGATCCGCCGGGCGGCCTCCCGATAGGCGGGGCCGTCGTCCCAGGCCAGGGTGATCCCATCGGTGTCTTTCGTCGAGACGAGGCCCTGTTGCTGGGCTTCCGTGGCCCAGGCCAGCGTAGCGCCCGTGGTCATCACGTCCAGCCCGAGGGCCTCGATCCGGTCGATCAGCTTGAGCACGTCCGCCGGAGTGGAAAGGCCCAGCATCGATCCCACGGCATAAATCGGCTCGTAGTCGTATCCGATCATCGAGGTCTTGTAGAAGTAGGCCTCCTCCGGGTGCGGCTCTCGAAGCGCCGCGATGTGAACGCAGGCGACCGGGCAGTGCGCGCAGGCGAGCCGGCGGCCGAGATAGTGCTTGGCGAACGATTCGCCCGAGATCTCCGAGGCCGCCTCGAACCGCGACTCGGTGAGGTTTCGCGTGGGCAGCCCTCCCAGGGCGTTCAGCGGCGCGATGTTCTCGGCGGTTCCCAGGTCGTGGTATTTCTTCATCAGCGGCGAGTCGACCGCCGATCGGTGGATGTCGCCGTACAACCTACGGTATTGCTTCAGGTCGCTTACGGGGAGCGACCGCTTGCCGGAGACGACGACGGCCTTGAGCTTCTTACTGCCAAAGACCGCGCCGAGCCCCAGTCGGCCGAAGTGCCGGTACGTTTCAGTGGTCACGCAGGCATAGGAGACGAGCCGTTCCCCGGCCTGGCCGATGCGCATGATGGTCCGCAGGCCGGCGCCCGGCTCGTTGTCGCGGATGATGCGCCCCGCGGTGAAGCTGCTTCCCATTCCCCACAAGGTCGAGGCATCCCGAAAGGCGACGCGATCTCCGTGAATCGCCAGATAGATCGGCCGATCACTGGCGCCGCGAAGGACGATCGCGCCGAAGCCGGCCATGCGGATGGCGACCGCGCTGCGTCCGCCGCAGTGGCTTTCCCCCAGGTTGCCGGTGTGGGGCGACTTGAACATGGCCACCGCCTTCGACCCCAAGGGAAAAAGGCCCGTGAGCGGGCCAACCGCGAAGATGATCGGGTTCTCCGGCCCCAGCGGGTCGCAGTGCTCGGGGCACTCTTCGTGAAGAAGCTCGACGGCCACGCCGCTGCCGCCGAGGCACCGCTTGAAAAGGTCCTCGCGGCGGTCGATCCAAAAATCCTTTTTCGACAGGTCGACGTAGAGCACGTTGGCCAGCGGATCATCCCTTTGCATGTTCGGCCGCCTCCTGCTTTTCCAGCTCCAAAACACCGTGGGGGCAGAACGGAACGCAGGCTCCGCAGTGAACGCAGATCATTGGTTTTCCCGCCTGGTCGTCCCAGAAGACCGCGCCGATCACGCAGACCTGGCGGCAGTGTCCGCAGCCGATGCACCGGGCCCGATCGAGCCCGACGCCTCCACCTCGCCTGAGTGCCAGGGCGTCCACCGGACACACCCTGGCACAGGGCGGATCTTCACAGGCCCGGCACACGATCACGGTGAACCCCCGCGCCATCCCCCCGACCGATCGGACCCCGATCGACGCCTTGGCCAGCCCAGGCTCGTGTTTTCGGGCACAGGCGAACATGCAGCATTGGCAGCCGACGCACCGGTCGGGATCGATCACTGCCAAACGCGTCGACTTCGACACCAGCTCCCTCCTTCTCCGGCAAGCCAACGATTCGCAGGAGACGCTCCCCGAAACCCATCTCGACGCCATGGTGTCGGAGTTCCGGCCTGCTGTCAAGCCGGGAAGCCGACCCATGTTTAGCCGCTCTTCGAATGGATGGAATGCCTCCGGGGCGAGTGGAGATGAGGGCCCGGACAACGCGGTGATCGGAAGATTCAGATGATAGTCGTGTGCGTGGGAGTGAACGATGTCAGACGTTGAACCCGTCAGTGCCTGGCCTAATCGTTCTTGCCGGCGGTCGTCAACAGACCGCGTTTCGCCGCCAGGCGAACGTGTTTCGGCTGGTCTTCGCCGCTGAGGGACTCGTACAGGACAATCGCTTCGGTCTTCTTGCCGTCGGCCAGCAATCGTTCGGCGCAGACCAGACAGGCGTCGGCGACGGCCGGCTTCACGCCCTCAGACGCCTTCTTCCCGAAGTCGCCCAGGGCCTTGCCGGCCTCGGGGCTGCCGATGTTTCCCAGTGCGCAGGCCGCTGCGCGGGCGATCGCCGGGTCGGCGTTGCCCAGCAAGCCCGCCAAGGCTGCGACGCTGGCGGCGTCGCGACGGACGCCGAGCGACCCAATCGTCCCCACCTTGAGGGCATCGGGGAGCTTGGGCAGGGCTTGGCGCATCGCCGCGCCGGCCTCGGTGGCGGGAATACGCTCGAGGGCGTAGCGGGCGATGTGGGAGAGGTCCTCGTCGGGCAGCAAGGCGGCCAGGGCCGGCACCGATTCGGCCGTCCCGATCGTCCTCAGCGTACGGCAGACATAGTCCTTCGCCGAGCGGGAGGCGCCGCTTGCGAGCACCGCGAGAAGGCGCGTTTCCAGCTCCTTGCGCGCGGCGACGTCGCCGTGGGTGGCGACCACGGCCTCGTCAATCGGGTTCAGCGTATTTCGGTCCGTGCCCCAGTCGTAGGTATCGAGCGCCTCGAAGGCCTTGTCGACCGCGGCGCGGTCGATTTCGGGCTTGTCGGCAGCGACTGCCGCAGTGCCGGCCAAGACGCCCGAGCCCGCCACCAACGTCAAACGCGTAATGCCTTGATATCGCATATCCGGCTCCTTGTGTCTTTAGGGTCTTGTGTTGTGGTCTGGATCTCGCAGGGCAAGCGGAGAGGGGCTACAGCACCCACGGTTCGCGTCGGGCACGATCGAGAAAGCGGTTGGCCTCTTCGTCGCCGGGGAACTCCTGCTTGGCCTGGTCCCACTTCAGCGAGCGCTTCAACTCGTAGGCGATGAGCCCCAGGTGACACACGGTCATCGTGTGGGACGCCAATTCAATGTCGCGGAACGGCTTCTGGCGCGTCTTGACGCATTCGAGGAAGTCGCCGTAGATGCCGCCCTGGCCTTTGTAGCTCGGCACGGTCTTCGGGGGCCGCTTCTCGTCCGGCGTGCCGACGACGTGCAGGTTGCCCATCCCGGGGTGGTTGTGGTACAGCAACAGTCCGTTGGGGTAGCGGTAGGCCAGGAACTTGCCGTCCTGGTCGTCGTGATAGACGACTTCCTCGGGCTCCAGCTCCCGAACGTCGACGGCGAACGTGGCTCCGCCGAAATGGTGCGCGCCCCAGTCGGTCATCCCGCCGCCGGAGTAATCACTCCAGGAGCGCCAGCTGGTGCCGTCGATGGCATAGCTGCCGCTGCACCGGTACGGGTGGTAGGGGGCCCAGGGCACGGGGCCGAGCCACATGTTCCAGTCGAACCCGTCGGGGATCGGCTCACCGGCCAGGTTGCAGGGTTTGGGGAGCGGGCCCACGTTGACGTTGATCGACTTGATCGTGCCCAGCTCTCCGCCCCAGCACTTGTCGACCACTCCCCGATAGTCTTCCAGCACGCGCTGACTACCGCCGGAGACGACCCGCCCGTAGCGCCGGGCCGCCTGAACCACAAGCTGGTTTTCGCGGAGCGTGCGCGTTTCGGGCTTCTGGCAATACGCGTCGATCCCGTTGCGGCAGGCCTCGATGACGATGATCGTATGCCAATGGTCGGGCGTGGCGACGTGCACCGCGTCGATGTCGTCGCGGGCGAGCAGCTCGCGGAAATCACGGTAGGCGGCGCAATCGCTGTTACTGTAGTGTTTGTCGACTCGAGCTTTGGCGCCCTGGCGAGCGCCTTCCTTGACGTCACAGGCAGCCACGTACTGGACGTCGCCGCGGCCCACGAAGGCCCCCAGGTCGCCGCCGCCCATATTGCCGATGCCGATGCCGCCCATGACGATCCGCTCGCTGGCCGCCGGGCGCTGCTGGTTGCCCAGGGCGGCGGTGGTGATCACGTACGGGGCCGCCACCGCCGCGGTCGCGGTTTTGAGAAACCCCCGTCGAGTCGTCACCAGGCTACAGCTCTTGCTGGGTGTGTCGTTTCGATGCCACATGTCTAGCTCCTTTTTTCCAATGAGGTCTGTTGCACGCAGGGTTGGATATTTTACGTTTGCTAATCTGAATCCACGTGGTTCAGGCCGTCCTACGGCTTCGGCGGCGGGAGGACGGGCTGGGGCTGGGGGTCCAGCTTGGCGCTGGGGGTGGCGTCGGCCGGAAGGTCGCCCAAGGCGTACTGGATGCCGTCGAGGTAGAACTTCACGATCGCAGGATCCCAGAAGATGTGCCGGTTGTGTCCCAGCGAGCAGTAGAATACGCGTCCCCGCCCGACCTGGTGGACCCAGGCGATGGCGTTATCCTTGTCGTCTCGCGTCGGCGCGTTGTCGGGCAGCTTGCTCATGTCGAAGCTCAGCAGCACCCGTAGCGACTCACGCGAGTAGGGGTCGCGCATCTTGTACATTTCATCCCGGGCCCAGAAGCCCTTGCCGTCGAAGGCCTTGAGCAGCGCGTGGCTTGGGTCGTCGAGCTTTACCGGGGCTTCACCCCAGGGGTGTCCGGCAAACAGGGCACCCATCATGGCGGCCCCTTCAGGCCAGTTGTAGAAGTTGTCGACCGACGAGTGCGTGCCGACGATCCCCTTGCCGCCGTGGACGAAGTCGAGCAGGGCCTTGCGATGCTGGGGGGCCTCAAACTTCAAGGCGGTCGTGTTGTTGAGGATCACGGCGTCGAACTGGCTGAGCTTTTCGGAATCGAACATCGCCATATCGTCACTGGTGACTGTGGTGTAGGCGCCCGTCTTCTCGCCCATCAACTCGAACGCCTTGTTGCCCGCGGCGATCCCGTCGCCGTGAAAGAAGCCTTCGCAGCGCCAGAAGATCAGCACTTTGCGCTGCCTGGCCGGCTTGGCGGCGGGTGCGTCCGGAATGGCGTTGGTGATCTTTTGGATCTCCTCGTCCGATAGTTGCGGCGGGGTGTGCTGCGCCCATGCGTTCGCCACAACAACGAACATGATCGTGAGGCCGAGGGCGGCCACCGGAACGCGAGGTCGTTTTCTCATCATGTCTTCTCCTGTGGTACGGCTTTCCGACAGGGTATCCGACTTGTCCCACCTGCCGGCCAGGCCGACCGGGGGCATTCCGGGCCGGGCCGGGCCGGGCAGCAGGCTGTCCCGATTGTAGTGAGACACGGCGGCCTCCGCAAAGCAGCCGGGCAGACCGCCGGGAAGCTCCCCCGCCCAAGGCCGGGTCGGCCCCGGCGATGAGGCCGGGCGAGGGGGATCCGCCGGCTTTGGCTCAAGGGCCTCTCACGCGAAATGATTCAGGGGGGCGTCGCACTCGCTTTGTGGAGATCATCACACGGAATGGTCCGCCCCTTGAACTCGGGAAAAATCGCATAGATAATCGTTCCGTGAGTGGCTTGGTATCGGCATCCTCCTCCAATTCCAGGACGTATGAGCACGATGCACATGGGCGACCCGATATCGGTTCTGGTCACGGGGTCCGCGGGACGCGTGGGACAAGCGGCGTGCGACGGATTGCTGGCACGCGGTCACTGGGTGCGGGGGTTCGACGTCCGCCAGTCGCCCGGGGTTGAGGACACGGTCCTGGGCGACGTCTCCGACGCGTCGCAAGTCAGCAAGGCCATGGCCGCAGTGGAGGTCGTGGTTCACCTCGCGGCCACGCCGGACGAAGACGATTTTCTCGGCAAACTGCTGCCCAACAACATCATCGGGCTGTACAACGTTTTGGAGAGTGCCCGCCAGGCCCATGTCCGCCGGGTCATTCTTGCCAGCACGGGGCAAGTGGTAATGGGACACGAGGGTCCCTGGCCGATCACGCCGGAAATGCCGCTGAGCCCGAGGAACTGGTACGGCTCAGCAAAGGTCTTGGCGGAAGTCGCGGGACAGGTCTACGCGCACGTCCACGGCCTTAGCGTGATCGTAGCCCGGCTCGGCTGGTGTCCCCGAGACAAGAAGCACGCTGAGGAATTGTCACGGAGTGAGTTCGGTAAAGACGTCTACTTCAGTTCCGGGGACGCAGGCCGGTTCTTTACCTGTGCCGTGGAAGCTCCGACGAGCATCAAGTACTCCGTGGTTTTCGCCACCAGCAAGCCGCTGAGAAAGACACGATATGACGTTTCTGGAGCACGGGACCTGCTGGGATATGAGCCGCAGGACACGTGGCCCCAAGGGACGGAAATCGTGGCCGAGTGATTGGCTTGGCGCGAAGTGACGGCCTTGGGCGTCAACGTCAATCTCACGATCCGAGGTGGCGAGTTCAACCGCGAGGTTTATTGGCCGGAATCGAAGGACAAGAACGTGGCCATCGGCGACGTGAAGAGGACGATTGCCGTGCCACAGGCCTCGCAGGCTACTTCAGCAGCACCACGGCGTCGGCTGTGTTCAGCGGCAGAGCGATGCTCAACGAGCCATCGGCGTTGGCTTGAATCGCAACGGGGTTGCCCGTGGCCGTGAGCGCGCGGGCAAAGCCGGCGGCGTCGGCCAGTTCGACGGTGAACCGTTCCACGGGCTCAGCGCGGTGGTCGATCACGAACACGACGGAACGGTCCGGGCCGTCGTAACGGACGATCTCGGCAATCGGACTGCTCGCCGCGGCTATCCGCGCGGCGCCGGCCAGCCGGGCAGGCCAGGCGAGAAAGTCTCGCACCGCCGCGCGGAACGCCTGCGGCAAGTACGTATCCGCGTCGTAGGGCGGCTGGATGGCCTCGTGCGCGTAGCTGATTCCCGGCAATGCGGCCACCCGGATCGCCATGCCGCGGCCGGCCTTGTTCAAGGTTCCCGCCGGACGGCCTGCGCTGTCGAAAAGGATCACCTGAGCGCCGGGCAAGACCTCCAAGTGTTCCTGGTAGCAGAGTTGATCGATTTCAGTGGCGGGCGTACTCGGTGACGCGGTCGGCTTGAGCTGCTCAAGCGCCTTCAAACCGCGCAGCTCATACTTCGGCCTTCCCGCGGCAGCGTTCGCCGCGAAATCCCGGCTTCGGACGCCGAACGTCTCATCGAGGACGTCCGTCGGCCGGTCAAACTGATCGCGGGACGCGGCGCCGGCCGAGCCGAACAACACGCCGCCTCCCTCCACCCACGCGCGGATCGCTTCGGCGGTCCGGCCACGAAGCTGCGGGCCGTCGAGGAAAAGGACCTTATAGCGGGCGAGCTGGCCGGCTTCGATGTCCTCCTCGGCCAGGAAATCGGCGTCGTAGCCGGCGTGGGCCAGGGCCCAATGTGTGAACGAGCCGTTCAGTTGGCTGCTGTTGTTCCCGTTGGCCCAGATCGACGCCGTGCGGTTGTAGAGGATCCCCACGTCGGTCTTGCGGCGCGTTGTCTCGTGCAGGCACGGGTCGATCGCGCCGAGCTCGAATTGGCAGTCGCGGATGGCGCCGTACAGCTCGAACCGTCGCCCCCACGAATCGATGCCTGCGTACCAGGGGCCATAGTCGTACGACTCGATGCTGCGGACGCCGGCGGCGACCAGGGAGTAGTATTTCATCCGCATCAGAGTCGGCGTGCCCTGGCCGACGCAGTACGCCCCAAGAGGCCGCTGGTCGGGGCGGCCGG
>JBDRTC010000228.1:0-2281 GCA_043824335.1 Planctomycetota bacterium
CTATTTCCAGGACTTTTTCGACGCCGACCGGGTCGTTGACATGGTCACCTGGAAACCCGCCGTCGGGCAGGATCGCGAGCACACGTTCGTCTACCCGCCTCGACCCGACCGCCGCGGTTTCCTCCGGTTTCGCGCCGGAATGCGGGTGGGCGACCGGGTCGAGCAACGCGCGATGCGGGTGGCCGTCATTCCCCGCAACGATAAGGACGATTCCCGATTCGGCGTCAATCACGCGTATCCCTGGTCGCATCTGTTGGACCTTTGCCGCGAGGCGGGACTGGTCTGGATGCGCGACTGGTCGTGCAAGTGGCAGGAGGTCGAGCCGGAGAAGGGTCGGTTCGCGTTCGAGAAGGCGGATCACCAAATCGACCGGCCGCTCGGCCACGGCCTCCAGGTGCTCGCGATGCTGCCGTTCCCCTCGGCTCACTGGTCCTCAAGTGCCCCGGCCGATTACAAGCTGACCGGAGACTACGTCAATCGCAGAGAGCACGTGGCTTACGCGCCCCGCGACGTGGCCGAGTTCGAGAACTACGTCGGGCAGACCGTGTCGCACTACCGGGACCGCGTCACCTGGTGGCAGGTCTTCAACGAGCCGGTCTTCACCAGCTACTCGCTGCCGCGAAAGTTCGGCTACGACGCCGCGGATTATGCCCACTGGACCAAGGCTTTCGCCCGGGCGGTCAGGCAGGCCAATCCCGACGCCAAGGTGCTGGCCGGCATCGGCTACCTGAACGACGGCCAAATCCTCGACGACTGGGAGCAGTTCCTCGAAGCCGGCACGCTGGAAGTGGTCGACGCCGTCGACATTCACCACTATCCGCGCTTGCGCCCGCCCGAGTTCATCGAAGAATTGCTCGAAAAGCTCGGCGCGCTGATGGACAAGCACGGCGGCCGCAAGCCGATCTGGCTCACCGAGTACGGCTACTACGCCGACGACGAGCCCTCGTCGGTGCCGCTGCCCAACTCGGGCTTCAACGTGCCGCTGGAAAGCGAGCAGCTTCAGGCCGCGTATGCCGTCCGCTGGGCGACGATCCTGTTTGCCGGTGGAGTGGACAAGATCTTCTATCACGCCGGCACCTGCGACGGTCTGAACCGCGACAGCCTCCAAGGCATCTTCTACGAGTACGCGGGCCAGCCGCACAAAATCTACGCCGCCCAGGCCGTGATGGCCCATCTCCTCTCGCCCACCTGCCAATTCACCAAGCGGCTCGCCCTGGGCGAAGGGGTCCGTGGCTACCTGTTCCGCGACGGCCCGCGAAGCGTGGCCGTCATCTGGGCGACCGCCGGCGCCAAGCCCGGGGAGGTCCGCCTCGAAAACGACAAACTCCAACTCTGGGACCTCATGGGCCGCCCCCAGCCGTCGCGCCGGTTCACGCCGGACGGCACGCCCGTCTATCTCCTCAGCGACGAACTCTCCCCCGAAGCGTTTCAAGCCGCCCTGAGCCTCTCCGACGCGGCGGACCAATCCCCGTAGGGTGCGTGAAACGCAC
Source organism: Planctomycetota bacterium (assembly GCA_043824335.1). GTDB lineage: Bacteria > Planctomycetota > Planctomycetia > Pirellulales > Thermoguttaceae > JBDRTC01. Next base: position 1,491 of record JBDRTC010000228.1, read on the forward strand.
CATTCCAACCGCGGGAAGAAACGCCCGCCGACCGCGGTCGAACGCACCATTCCAGACGAGGGAAAACGCCCACCGACTGCGGTCGGTGGGGTGCGGGCGTGTTATCTCTGCCGTTCCCCAAACGCACCAGTCGGTGCAGACCCCGCCGACCGCAGTCGGCGGGCGTTTATTCAGAGGAGATCCCGTTTTCTGCTCACACGCCGCCGACCGCCGAGACGAGCCGCGACGAATGGTCGCAAACCTGCTGCTACCGGCGCGCCAGCCGTCCGTGGAGATAGAGGTCTGAACCGACCTGCTCGATCTGCGGGGCCTCCAGCGAAAGTGCTTGGGACATCTCGGCGATTCCTTCCCCGGCGATGGGGCTGGCGGCCGAGACGCCGCCGATCAGCTTCGGGGCGATGAAAACGTGGACCTCGTCGATCTGGCCCGCGTCCAAGAGGCTGCCCACGAGGCGTCCACCCCCTTCGACCAGCACGTTCGTCAGCCGACGCCGGCCGAGTTCCAAGAGCAGCTCGTCCAGCCGGGCGGCGTGGCTCTTGGCCTGAGAAACGAACACCTCGCATCCGGCTTTCGCCAGACGATCCCGTTCCCTTTGCGGCGCTTCCGAGCCGACCGCTACAAGAACGGGGACTTCCCCGGCAGTGCGAGCGAGTTGACTTTCCGACGAGAGCGACGCCCGGGTGTCGACCACGACGCGCAGCGCGGTCCGCGGGCCCGGCGGTCGGGCCGTGAGAAGGGGGTCGTCGTGTTGGGCCGTTTGGCGGCCGACCAGGATCGCGTCGGCCCGGCCG
>JBDRTC010000229.1:0-2148 GCA_043824335.1 Planctomycetota bacterium
CGGGAAAGGGGGCTGAAGAGAACTCCACACGCCCAGGCGGGGGTGGCACGGGCATCTTGCCCATGGTCTCCCGGCACTGGCGAGACGCCAGTGGCACCCGGCGGCCCCCCTTTGCCCGACGCCACCGATACCACAGGTCGACCATCACCAGTTCGCAAAGCAGGCCCTGGCGGTCCGCACGCTCCGCCGATTGCCCGGCCGAGGAGGCCAGAAATTCGCGGATATCCGGCGGCTCCCCCTGGTGCCAGGCTCGCTCGAATCGATCCAGGACGGTCTCGACATCCACCAGACGCTCCTCGCGCAAAGGGTCTCTCTCAAAATGATAGGCGTCTACTACTACATATGTCCATCCATCGGCGTAAGCCGCCACCCTTCCCAGTCTGGGGGGCTGTTTCTATAATCGAGGATTGTGCGAGCCGATCCATGCTCTTTTCCGGCCCCGTCTGGGAAACTGCCGCCATGGCCGACGACGAAGTGACCCAATGGCTTGCCGGACTCGCCGAGGGCGACGAATCGGCGATCCAGCGAATCTGGGAGCAGTATTACGGGCGCCTGGTCCGCCTGGCCCGAGATAAGCTGGGCGATGGCAGCCGTCGCATGGCCGATGAAGAAGACGTGGCTCTGAGCGCCTTTTACAGCTTCTATCGGGCGGCTGCCGCGGGCCGCTTCCCAAGGCTCGACGACCGGCACGATCTCTGGAAACTCTTGGTGACGATCACCACCCGCAAGGCCGTTGCGCAGCTCCGACGCAGCCACCGCCAAAAGCGGGGTGGGGGAAACGTGCGAGGCGAATCGGTGTTTCTCCGCCCGGACGCCTCCGGCCGCGGGGCCGGAATCGGCGACGTCCTGGGAGAGGAGCCCACGCCGGAAGTCGCTGCCCTGATGGCCGAGCAGTGCGAGGCGCTGTTGGACTGCCTGGCCGACGAGTCGCTCCGAGAGGTCGCCCGCTACAAGCTCGAAGGCTACACCAACGACGAAATCGCCGATCACCTGGACTGCGCTCCGCGAACCATCGAGCGGAAGCTGGCAAAGATACGCCAGTGCTGGACGGAACAGGATCCGTCGTAACAGCCCGACACCGGGGCCGGAAAGTTTCGCCAAGTTTCGTCTCGCCGACTTGCCCAAAGGGACAAGGCAATGCTGTGAAGAGGAAGTGTTCCCAAGCGGAGCTTGGGAACAAGTTAACGTGAGGCGGTGCGGATTCTGTGTTTCCGCCGCTTCAGTCGGCCTGCTTCAGGGCGACGTCGTGCACCAGGATCGGCTTGGCCGTCGGATCGGCCGAGGTTAGGGTGATTAGGTTCCCTTCCGCCGCCGGCTCAACCAACTCGATCACGCAGCCTTTGGGCAGATTCCCCTCGTCGATCTGCCGTACGACGGCCTTGAGCCCTGCCACGCGAGGGATCGACCGGGGAGTCGCCACGGCCGGTTCTCCATGGGCCGGTAGCTCCTGGCCGTTGTTCAGTTGGAGCAGCTTCCCGCTATCCGACCAGGGCAGCTTCACCGGCGAGGCAACCAATCGCAACTGATGGGTCCCCCCGGGCGGCTGGAAGCGGAAGGCCGTGCCGTCCGAGGGGAGGACGACCGTCTGCCCCTTTGACATGCGGGGCGTCTCTTCACCCGGCTCCGGAAGGAGGACGCCGTGGCTTCCATCGGCGTTTCGGACCACCACGTAGACGAACACGTCGCAAAAGGCCTCGATCTCGATACGGAACCGCTGGTCGCTGTGAAACGTTTCGCGGGCTTCCACGGGCACAAACCAGCCCGGGCGCCGCGTGTCCTCCAATTCGATGCGCCAGGCAATGCCGCGAACCACCGCCCAGCCGGTTTCATCGCGCAACCGGGCGTCCGTCACGCGCCCGTCCGCATCAATGCCGCTCAGAAGCTGCTCATACGAAGGCCGCTCCGAGGCCGGCTGGGAGCTTGCCTCCGAGGGCGCGGCGGCAAGGAGTACAAGTAGAACCGTTTGAATCACGCGAGTCCTCCCGCGAATGACTTCCTGAAAGCTGACTGCTGAAAGCTGAGAACGCACAATGCAGGCGGGGGTGGCATGGCGTCGCTTGCGTCGCCATGTTTCCGCCCCACATGCCCACGCTTCGCGAGGGCATGCCACCCTGGCAGCAACACGTGAACCAGTTTTCCGACAAAGCC
>JBDRTC010000230.1:0-2330 GCA_043824335.1 Planctomycetota bacterium
CCCCTTCTGCGGCTTGCCGTAGCGATACGTGACGCGCCAGTAGCCGGCCTCCTCGGGGAACCGCTTCCACTCGGCGAAGAGTTCCTCCAGTCGGTGTTTGACGTGGGCCAGGGCCTCGGCGTTTGCCTTTTTGGCTTCGCCTTCCAGTTCGCGGGCTGCCCGGCGCCGCCACCAGCCTTCCCGCCATCCGTAAAACGTGCGGAGATACAGGGCGGTCTTTTCGACGCCCTCCTTGAACTGGTCGTGCCGTACGGGGTCAGGGGCCTTCGCGCGGTCGGTCCTCGCGAAGGCCGCTTCCATGCGAGCGACTGCCGCCAGCGCCCGGGCGTTGCTCGCCAGGACCGTCTCCAGTGGATTCTTCTGGTACGCCTCTTCGAGCCGGTCGTCACGAGGGCCGAAGGTCATGGTCCATTTGATGTACACCGGATGCGTCCCACGGGCGTACTCTTCCTGGAAGGCATCTTGCGTGGCCATCAACGCGTCGCCGGCGGCCTCGGCGTTGGCCGGGCCCAGGCTGAGCGCGGCGAAATCGAGAGCGATCTCTCTGACGTTCGCGTCCGGCTCCCACGCCAGCCGGGCGAGCAGATACGCGTTCGCCTGCCCCGGCGTGAACCCGCGGGTGAACATGCGGAACTGGTTCCAGAAGCCGGCCCAGGAGACCTTCTGCGTCTGGGGCTGGCCCTCGACGTCGCGAAGATAACCGGGCTCCCAGTCGGGCCAGATGCAGCCTTCCGACCATGGTCCCCAGGCGTTGATGCCCACCACCTCGTTGTCGCGGCAGTCGCGGACCGTCGGCCCCCACCGCTTCATGAAGCAGAAGAGCCGCGACCAGCCGTCGAACTGCCGGAAGGTGTCGAAGATCACCACGAACGGTTGCTCTTTGGACACGCCCTGGGTGATCACACTCGTGGTGGGCGAGCTGAAGAAGAAGTCGCCACCGGTGTTCTTGATCGACAGCATGGCGTCGTCCGGGACGTGCGTGGTGACCTCGCGGGCGCCGGCTGCGTCGCTGGCAATCCGCCAGAGGCGGAAGACGGCCCGCTTGTTCACGTCGCGGCAAGCCTCGGTGAACATCGTGAGCATTTTGGCCGCCCCGCCGCGACCCTGCGGCCGCCAGATCTGTCGCGACCGGTAGCCGCACCGCGGATGGGCCTCCGTGGCCGTGATGTACAGCCCGTCCAGCGGCACCCGCTCGAACAGCTCCCGCACCTTCGCCCGGATGATCTTCTCCATGTCTGCACTGTCCAGGCTCACGCCATAGAGCGTGTCCATCTGCGGCGGGAACTGAAGCTCGTACAGTTGCAGGTACACGTCGACGTGCCGCGCGTGGGCGTAATCGCACAGCTCGGTCAAGTGCTTCGAGAAGACCGGCGAGCGGAGCCGGTGCGGGTCGCCGGGCGGGTAGATCGGCTTGTCCAGGTAGCGGTAGTCGACGTATTCCTCGAAGCTCAGATGCAGCACGACCAGCGTGTTGTAGCCCAGTCGCACCACGTGATCGACGAGTTCCTTCAGTTCGCCGGTTTCCCGCCGCAGTCGCTCCTCGTTCACGTAGGGCGGCTCGTCGCGGTAGTAGGCCATGTCGGGGATGTCCAGAAGCTGGCCTTCCTCGGAAAAGAACCGCAAGGGGAAAGCAGGCGACTGCTCGGTGGCGATCGCCCAGGGCTCTTCGCCCAACCGTACGCGCTCGGCCAGCTTGAAAAGGCCGTACATCAACCCCCGTTCGTCGCCCTCGATGGCCACCACCCGGCGATCGGAGAGCGGCATCGGCCGGATGCGAAAACCCTCCGGTTTGTCCGGCAGCCACGGCTGGGCCGCAGCCTGCGTCGGGCGGCCGACGAGAATCAGGTCGCCCTCGGGCAACGGGTCGCTCGGCGGAAGCCAGCAGATCGATGCGTCGTTGCCCGACGACCTCAGCGCCCCGGCCGCGTCCTCAAGGGCGAGCAGATAGCCGGCGTCGTGCTCCCGGCCGGCAGGCCCGACGATGGTCACCGCGCCAAGGGCGGAAGAAGCCAGAAGCAGAGACATCAAGCCGGCGCTGAACGAGTCTCGGAAGGCCATGGTAATCTCCCCAATCAAAGCAAGGCCGCTCGCGAGTTGGCAGAGCTGGGTGTCTAGCCGGGAACGGCAAACATTTCTGCACTCAGTATAGATCGTAGCTTCTCTTGGCGTCCTGTTGGAAGCCCCCCCGCCATGGAAGGGCCGAGCGTCGACTCGCTTGATGTCGCCGCAGCGCTCAAGTAGACTCAGCAGCGCTTAGGTCCTGAACTCGCGGAGCAATCTCCCATGGCTGACCGTAACGTAGTTTGTGTTGCTGAAGGTACGTTTTGTGA
>JBDRTC010000231.1:0-3655 GCA_043824335.1 Planctomycetota bacterium
GAGAGCAAAGCCCCCTTCGTCCCTCCGGCTCCTGCTTCATCGGCATCGCACCACACGCCTCAATCGCGTAAGGGACCTATTCTCTCACTCGCGCGGCGTGCACGCTCGTTGAAGTCCCGGCTTCAGCCGGCTAAAGACGGGACTCCAGAGTCCTGGCCGCAGTGCTCGGCACAGGTCTCCTCATGCCTGCCTCGACACTGGTCTCTGGACTCTCGACTCGCGACTCTGACCCGCCTCGATCCTACCGGACGACGCACCACAAATTCCAGCCCACCATTTGGCCACGCTCTCTCGGGGGGTTGACACTGGGCTATCCAGGCTGCATAAAGCCGGATGCCCGCGGAGGGCAGCGGCGATTCTGCGGCCCGGCCTCCGCGATGTGGAAGGGCTTGCTCGGAGGGCCATCGGCGTTCCCGTCCAACAAAAGAAACCTTCCACTCGTTCGGCGGTCAGAATTGGTGAGGACAGCGTGAGTTTGGGTGCCACTGCTGGCTTGTCCAGCAGTGCGGTTGGGACACACCCGGCGAGGTGGCATTCGTCCTTTGTGGGACGAGCGCCGGCGGGGTCAACTAGCGCTTCCCCAGCGCGCGCTGACGCCCTACTGTACAATTGAGCCATGCACTGCTGGACAAGCCAGCAGTGGCACCCGGCGCCGCAAAATAGTTCTGACCCCTTTTTCGCGCCAGCCACCCCGGCACGCCGAGGCCGTGTGCCTTTTCCCCTCCAATCTCCCTCGGCCCGCTTGGAAACGCTACCTTCCTTGGCCGCGTTCTGATACAATCTCCAAGAGTAGCCAACAACCCGCGCCGCCCCCAACGCTCCGCGGCTCAGTTCAACAACGTTTTACCCCTCATCGCTCCGCGGCGAGAGATAAAACGCTATTCGTTATGTTGCTCGGCAATCGCTATGGAACACGCAAAGCAAGTAGCTCACGATGCTCTCCAGTCTCTCGGTTTGGTCGTCACCGACATTCCGGAATCGGAGTCTGACGGAAAACGTGCCGACCTTCTGGCCAATGATGACACGTTCCAATATCTCATCGAAGTGAAACAACGGTTTGAGGACCCCGAACAGCGAGAATCCAATCTTCAAAGGATGTCTGAGGGTGAAGTTGTTCCTTCATCCGAACCACATTCCTACTCAAACAGAATTGATGGAATCCTGAGGGACGGCCTCAAGCAAATCGACGAAACTCCGGCAGATGACAACACGTTCAACCTCCTTTGGTTCCATGCTGAGGGCATGGACGCAGACTTGAAAGTACGTCGCGCACGCAATACCTTCTATGGCCTCGTTCCGCTAATTCCCCTGACACCGCACGGCGAGACCGTTAACTGTTTCTATTTTGATTTTTGTACGTCGTTCAGAATGCCCACGGTTCACGGATTGGCATTAGTTGATGGCGACGGGCTTCAACTATGCATCAATGAATTCGCCGACAAGGCGGATCACTTTCGGCGATCATCACTGGTGCAACGGCTTGGCACCGCCGTTATCGATCCATTTGCGATTGAGTCACAAGGCGATGCTATCGTTCTGCGAAGTTGCATATCGCGAAGGGAAGAACAAGCTGTCCTCGACGAACTTGAGCGCATCACGAACACTAAATTCACTGCCGTAAGAATGAATAGACACTCAGCATCAGCCACCGTGTTCCGGGGGCGCGCAACATAACCAGACGCTGAACCCGAGCGGGAATGGCGGTTGGGCGCAGTGATGAAATCAACATTGCTCGGCGCCATTCCCGCCGCGTTAGCTCAGTCGTTACGCCGCGATGACCGAGGCGGTCGCGACGGAGGGATGACATGGGTTTGTTGCGCTGGCTTTGGGGGGACGCGGCAGCCGAGCAGGAACCTGCCGGCCGCTCTGCTCCGCACCCGGTGCCGCCGCCAACCGGCGACCCTGTCGCGGAGTACAAGCTCTTCGTCGATACCCTGGTACCCCCCGGCTTCCTGGCGCAACGGGTGCGGGAGGGCCGCTGGCGCGATCAGCGGACCGACGCCCCGGACGACAGCTCCAACCAGTGGCTGGCCGGGCTAACGGCCGAGCAGCGGGAGATGGTGGCGCAGATGGTCCAACGGGCCGAGGACTGGGGCACGTGGCGGGTGCTCAACGGAATCGACCTCTACGCCTTCCGCTTGTCCCGCGGCGGGGTCGAGTTGCCCGCCCTGTTCCCGTACGGCCCGACCACCCTGTGGGGCTCTTGGTCTTGCCGCAAACAGGGAGATGCCTGGCCGCAACGTCCGGAGGATACGTTCAGGTCAATCAAGGACGACGATTGACAAGGGCCGAAGGCTCGGGCCCTTTGCTCGCGGCGGCCCCAACGTCCATGGCGGTCATCCGGCGGAGCTCCGCCTGCTGGTATCGCTGACGAATGACCGGCAGCAGGCCTCCAAACACGACGGTGGAGATTCCGCCGCCCAGCAACAGGGGGTAGTAGACGGCATAGGGTTGCCCGAGCCCTAAAGCGGCGATCCCGAGGCCGAGGGCGGCCACGCCAAACATGGTCACGCAGACAGCCAGGGCCATCACGAACCGTCGAGCCCTGCCCGCGCCACCCAGTATCCCCATGAGCGCTCCCAGGCATCCGAGGATGGACCCGCCGATACCTCCGATGAGGCCCCCGGTTCGATCGTTCCACCAGGCATCCGCCGAAGTCTGCGAGCCCGAGGCCATCGCCAGCGGGTCTTCGCCTTCAGTGTATTGCACCAGCCGGACGGGCTCCAGGTACACGGTTCCGCGGCCGCCGAACATGAGGTTCAGTTTCAGCCGGTCGGGCGGGCCGGTCCCTTCCTGGCTGAAGAAGGGAAGGCAGAACGTTCGCCAATCGGAGGTGCCTTCGATGGATTTGAGCGGCCCGACTTCGGCCAACGTGCGGGAGAAATAGGACCCGCCGTTGGGAAAGTAGTTCCACATCTCAAGGGCGCTTTGCGTTTCGACCTCCTCGTATCGCACTTCTCCTTCCACGGCGTAGCGGAGCGCGGTAACGCCCGGGTTCTTCAACTCCGTGATGGCGACCGTTTTCGGCTGCGTGTCGGGGTTGGCGATCTTGAGAGTCCCATCGGGCTGAACCTCGCCGCCGAGCAATTGGCCCGCCTTGTCGAGCTCGGCCCAGGAGATCTCCCGGACCAGCTCCTCGGAGAGGGCGACCGACGCAAACCCCAGGACGACCAGACTACATGCGATCAGACGTTTCATGGCGATTCTCCAATTCTTCCCGGTGAGCTTCGAGCAGCAGTTTGAGCGTGTGAATGTCGATCTTGCCCTCGGCATATTGCGCCCTGGCCATCCGTTCAAAGGGCGAGACGATTTGGTGGTCCTCGACCACCTTGATTTTCTCGATCAGCCGGTCGAGCCGTAGCCGGACGGTCGGGTAACTGATCCCGTAGGCCCTGGCCATCTCCTTCAGTGAGCCTGAAGCAAGGACGAACCGCTTGACGAAGGCGAGGTCCTCCTCCCCGAGGTAGTCGATCCAGGTCTTCCGGTTCGTCAGATCGCCGCTCATTTCCGATCCAGCGTAAGAATTTCGATGAACTCGATGTAAACCATGTATTAATAATGTTTTATGTCGACAACACTCAAGTACGGCAAGTTGTTTTGTTTACGGTCACTTCAACTATACGATAAATAAATCAAAAGTCAATATTCATTTTAT
>JBDRTC010000232.1:0-3051 GCA_043824335.1 Planctomycetota bacterium
AACCAGTCTTTTGGCCGAAAAGTTCGACGCCCGCACGCTCTACGAAGATGAGTATTGTGCTCGGGGCGAGATGGAAAATCGCATCAAAGAACAGCAACTCTACCTCTTCGCCGATCGGACCAGCACCCATTCGATGCGTTCCAACCAATTGCGACTCTGGTTCTCGTCCGTGGCCTACACGTTGCTACAGGTGATTCGGCTTGCAAGGCACGAAGCTTGCTCGCGCCCGCGGCGACACGATCCGATTGAAGCTGTTGAAAATCGGGGTCTCGGTGCACGTGACGGTTCGACGTGTCTGGCTTTCGCTGGCCGAGAGCTGTCCCTACCGGGAGTTGTTTCGCGCGGCCCCGGAGGGCATACTATTCGAATAGCTTCCCGCCCGAAACGGTTGCCTTTCTGTTCGACCGATGCAAGACCCCGGTTTGCAGGCTGTCACTGCTATGTCGCCATCCAGAGTACTTTATGTGTGTGTGGTTATTGCGAGCCTTGCGGCGGCTACCGGTTCGCCGGTCATGGCTCAACGGATTGCGAACGGTGATTTTGAAGCGGTCACCGCGGGAGCATTTGATTCGTGGACGACCACTCCTGATTCGGGGGTCGCTTCCGCGTCGGCGGCACCGACCGTTCTTGGAGGGATCTCCAGTGCGAAGTTGGCGGCCGGCGGCGGCTTCTTGTTACAGACGGTAGATACCGACGGCGTTCGTCACTTCGCGATGGAGATGGACTTTGCCGTCTTGGACACCGCTTCGACCGATGTCAGGTCGCTGGGGGTCGTTACGTATTCGACGGAAGATGTCGCACATAGCGGCTCCGACAATATCGACAGCGTTCGTGTCTATACGACCGCTGCTGGCAGGCACGAAATCCAGGTTTACGACAAGGGCGGGTTTCAGAACACCGGTTTGTTCGTCAAGGCAACGGACGACATCGGTGGCGACCTCCGCTTTGACGACGGCGAGACCCCGGTCGTCAACCACCTGATGATCGTCGGCACGGGATACGGTACCGCCGGCCAGACCGTGACAATCACGCTTACCGGCGGGGAGACGTCGGGAGCCTGCACGCGCCGCCTTTGCTACGTGGGTACAAACGCGGCGGTGAAGCAGATCGGTCTTTACTCGGCAACGTCTGCCACCGAGTATCTGGTCGATAACCTATCCTTCGCGCCCCGGCCCGCACCGCCTCCAGAGCCCGACCTGGTCGAGAAGGCCCTGGAGTTGATGGGCGGCGCCGAGGAGATTGTTTTCGCCGAGCGCGCGCTCTATTCCGATAGCCACTACTACGTCAATTTCGGCGGCTGGTCGAACGACCCGAACAAGTACACGTATCCCCCGGACGGCTCCCGGCTCTCGAAGCTCAACCTGCGTACGCAACAGGTTACCGTGTTGCTCGATGACCCCAAGGGCAACATCCGCGACCCGCGCGTGCATTACGACGGCAACAGAATCCTGTTCGCGTACCGCAAGGGTGGCACGAGACATTACAACCTGTACGAGATCAATACCGATGGGAGCGGGCTCAGGCAACTGACTGTCGGCGAGTGGGACGACATGGATCCGGCCTACCTGCCCGACGGGGGCATCGTCTTCGTTTCGAGCCGGGGCCGTCGGTTCATCCCCTGCAACAACACGCCCGGAGCACAACTTTTCCGGATGAACGCCGACGGCGGCAACATCCTGTGCCTTTCCGCGAACAATGTGCGCGACGACCGGCCGGGCGTGTTGCCCAATGGACAGGTGATCTATTCGCGATGGGAATACGTGGACAGCGCGATTGTGTATTACCGCGATCTGTGGGTAATGAACCCCGACGGCTCCGGCCAGATGGTTCTCTTCGGCGGCACGGTGCAACCGCCGGAGTTGCCCTTTGCGAAGTGCGATGCCCTGCCGATCCCCGGCACGGACGGCAAGGTTGTGTCGGTCTTCTCGTCGCCGACCGGCAAGCGTGAGAACGCGGGAAACGTGATGATCGTCGACCTCAAGGCCGGGCCGGACGACCCCGCCGCGGCCCGGCAGATCAGCCCCAAGATAGACTTGGGGTATTACTACTTTCCGAGCTATGCTCTCGGTGGTGGGCGGACTGGGTTCCGGGACCCATTTCCCCTCTCCGACGATTGCTTCCTGGTGGCGCAGAACAAGAGCCTGCTGGTGTTGGACGGAACAGGCCGGATCCAGGAGTTCTTCCACGCGGAAAAGATGGTCCACGATCCCAGGGTGATCCGCTCGCGGACGCGCGAACGGGTTGTCCCTCCTCGTATCGACCTGCGACAAACCAGCGGGCGGCTGGTTCTGGCCGATGTCTACCAAGGGCGCAAGATGGAGATGGCGGGGGTCAAGCCCGGCACGATCAAGAAGCTGCTGGTGCTCGAGGACCTGCCCAAGCCGATCAGCTATTACTCCCTGCCGGGGATGATCAGCATGGACGGCACCCACACTCTGCGCCGGGTACTGGGTACGGTGCCGGTGGAAGCCGACGGTTCGGCTTCGTTCGAGGTTCCTGCCTTGCGCGCTCTCTACTTCGTGGCGCTCGACGAGAAGGGTTTGGCGGTCAAGCGGATGCAGAGCTACACGATGGTGATGCCCGGCGAGACGCAGGGGTGCGTAGGCTGCCACGAGCCCCGATCTCGGAGCATCAACCTGAATAGCGGTTACAACACCCTTTTGGCCACGGCACGCGCGCCCAGCCGGATCGAGCCGATCGCCGGCGTACCCGACGTATTCGACTACCCTCGTGACATCCAGCCGATCTGGGACAAGCACTGTGTCACTTGCCACAGTGCCGAGAAGCCGCTGGGACGGGTGGTGCTGACGGGCGACTATAATGAGTGGTTCACGCAGAGCTACTACGCGCTTTTCGCCTACAACCAGATCAGCGACATGCGAGGGCGATATCTTACTGAGTTCCGGGGCCACCGACCCTACGGTTTTGGCACCGGAGCCAGTCCCCTGGTGCAGAAGATCGACGGCAGCCACTACGAGGTGAAACTGCCCAGGCGTGAATACGATACGGTGCGTCTGTGGATCGAGGCAAGCGCCTACTTCGCGGGGACGT
>JBDRTC010000233.1:0-4605 GCA_043824335.1 Planctomycetota bacterium
CGGCAAACCGGACCACGTCGTAAACGGCTTGAGTCTGAATGAAGTCTGCGCCGGCGGCGATTTTCTTTCTTAGGCGGATGAGCCTGAAGTCTTCAGGCGGGGCCAGAGGTGTCCATGCCGCCCCGATGAAAAAACGCGCGGCCGGCCGAATCGAATCGCCGCCTTGATCCACGGCGTCGTCGCGCAGGCCCTTGACGATCGAAAGGAGCTGGATCGAATCCACGTCGTACACGTTCTTGCAGTCGGCACGTCCCTTGCGTTTCCCGCTGCCTCCCGCCTTTTGGTGATCGCCGGAGATGGAGAGACAGTTGCGGATGCCAAGCGCCGAGGCACCCAGCAGATCGGATTGGATGGCGATGCGGTTCCTGTCGCGGCAGGTCATCTGCATCACGGGCTCAAGGCCTTCGTCGAGAAGTATCTTCGCGCCCGCAATGCTCGACATGTGGAGCACTGCCATCTGATTGTCGGTGACGTTGTAGGCGTCGGCGACTCCTCGTACCAGCCTCGCCTTCTTCTGAATGGCCTTGGGATCGGGCCCCCTGGGGGGGCCCACTTCGGCGGTGACGGCGAAATGGCCGGCGGCGAGGACACGCTCCAAACGGCTCCCGGCGCGGGTGTTCGGCTTCAAGGTCTGAGATCCTCCCGGAGCATCCTTTTGGGGCCTCCATGCCTGGAATTCGACCAGTCCTTGGGCTGGTGTACCTGGACCAGGGAGTCGAGCGCTCCTCGTGCCCGAGCTCGCTCGACGATCAGGTTCCAGACGCAATCGATGTTCTCATCCACCTCGCACTTGCCGTCGCCACGCGTCCCCCCGCAAGGACCGTTCATGAGACTCTTCGCACAGCGCGCCACCGGGCACAAGCCGAAGGTTTCCCCGAGAACGCATTCTCCGCAGGCGGCGCAACGGGCCGCCCATAGTCCCGCCTCCTCCCGGATGGCGAGCGCCGTGGTATTCACGCCCGGATAGACGGGCATCTCGGGGAACCGCTCGGCGACGGCCTGCACTCCAATGCCGCAGGCGAGGCTCAACACCGCGTCCACCTCCGGGATGATGTCGGCAAGTTCCTCGATGAATTCCCACTCGCACTGCCGCTCCAGGGTCGTCGTCCGGATCTGGACGGAACGGCCCTCCACCCGTAGTCCCATGCGCAAAAGCGGCGCGAGCGTTTCCACCTCTCGTTCTCCCCCGGCTGAGCACTCGGCCACGCAGGTGGCGCAACCTACCAAGAGAATCTTCCCGTGGCTACCCAGCGCCGCGGTGAGCTCATGGATCGGCTTCCACTCCGCTATGATCACGCGTCGTCTCCTTGCTTCATTGGGTTGGGTCCGAGCAGCCTGACCACCTCGGCCCGGGCCTCGGCCAGGCTGAGCAGCCGTTCGGCCGAGAGATTCTCCTTGCGACTGAAGCCCAGCCGCTCGCCGCCCATGCGGATCTCGTCCAACAGGCGACTTGCATGCTGAATCCGCTTCTCGGCCTTGAGGCTGCCGACCAGGAACTGGCATTTTTCTTCGGGGCAGGCAACGAGCTCCACGCCGTCTGTCCCTTGCTCCAGGATCTTCAGGAGGTGAGAGACCTCAACCTTGCTGCTACAAGGCATCATCGTCGACCGCACCGTCACTCCGCGCAGCCGTTGCGAGGCTATGGTGACGTTGGCATTCTCAGCGATACAGTGCTGGCAGTAGAGGACGACGATCTCGGGATCGAAGTTCATCTTCTCGGGGTCCTCTGTCGTTGCCGCGGTTCGGTTCATGGCAGCGATATCCTTGCCCGCTCGGCATTCGCCAAGCCGGCGTCTGGCTGTGGCGCCCCTCTCGGCACGTCCTGGCCGAGGCGCTTGCAAAGGGCAGCTTGAGCTTCCTAGGCCCTGAACGCACACGCGGCTGTCTTCCGGGCAGGCCAGCCAGCGTGATGATTAGTCATGCGCGAGAGTCGATTTCCGGGACTAGGCGGTTTCAGCAGACCGGTCTCCGCCTAGGGCAGCGGTTTCACTCTGACGTTCTTGAAGTAGACCTTGCTGTTGGGATCGTGCGCCTGAAACGCAAAGGTCCCCTGCCCGATCTTTCGACTTCCATCGGGTCGGCTCCGAAAACTCTCGGGCTGCGTCCATTCCGTCGTCGTCTTGCCGTTGATCCTAATTGCGACCGATTCGCCCTTTACGATGATGTGATATTCAAACCATTCATTATCCTTGTGCGGCGCCACGTCCATGACGTCTTTGAGCCCATACAGACCGCCGGTTTTTCTTCGGTCGCCCTGCGTCGCGTTCACCTGCGATTCGAAGCCCGCCTTGGGCCAGCCCTGTTCCTGATACTTCGAATGGAAATAGATCCCGCTGTTCGAGCCGGGCGTCGTCATGACTTCCGCCTTGAACTCGAAATCCTTGAACGACGGGTTCTCCATCTTGCCCACATAGAACAAGTGTCCCATCGGCTTCCCGTTGGCGACGATCTTTCCATCCTCCACGTAGAACGATCCCTTGCCGCCGCTTTCCTTCCATCCGTCCAATGACTTGCCGTCAAAGAGGCTGATCCATCTCGGTTCCTCCGCGACGGACATCGATGTAAACGAGAGAAAGACCGACAGTCCCAAAACAAGGGCGAGATTCGATTTCATAATCGGCGCTTTCTATTCGTCAATCGTGGGAATAGGAAGCCCCGAACGACAGCGAAACAAAGCGGTCGGGGCGAGTGGAAACTGAGCCTGAAGCCAATTCGGACCACGCCAAGCATTCTACCAGGGCACCCCCGTCCCGCAAATCGCCGGGCGGGTACTTGGCGGCACTCGTCCGGTTTGGCGGGAGCCCCGAGCGGGGGGTGGCGGTGCTGCCTCGACCGACTGTCTCATGACGGTCGTTTCTCGGCCTGTCGCGCGACTTACGAGTTCTTGAGACAAGACAAGATCGGTGCTCACTCTGTGGTTGATCTTTCTCTCTGCCGGGTCTTCTCCATACCGCCTTCTTCTCCCAACGGATAAGGAGCGGCAGCGTCAACTCGCGTCGTCGCCAAAGGCCGCCCGTCTCTTGACGCGACCGAAGGCGCGGTACAGCGGCGGTATGAAGAACAGATTCATCAGCGTCGAGGTGAGGAGACCGCCGAGAATGACCAGGGCCATCGGGTACTCGATTTCGTGACCCGGGCGATTGCCCGCGACGGCCAGCGGCAAAAGCGCCAAGGCGGCCGTCAGGGCGGTCATCAGGATCGGGGCCAGCCGCTCTTCGGCGCCCTGGACGGCCAGCCGATCACCGAACTCGACGCCCTCTTCTTCTTCCAGGTGGCGGAAGTGGCTGATCATCATGATCCCGTTGCGGACCGCGATCCCGATGACGGTGACGAATCCGACCAGCGAGCCGAGCGACAGGCTTCCGCCGCCGAGCCAGACGCCCAGCACGCCCCCGATCAGGGCGAAGAAGAGACTGAGCATCACCAGGAGGACCAATCGCCAGGCGCGGAACTCGGAGTACAGCAAGACAATGATTCCGGCCAGCGCGATCGAACCGACCAACAGCATCCGTCGCTGCGACTCCTGCTGGGCAGCATACTCGCCGAGGAACTCGGGGTGGTAGCCTCGCTCGAAGTCAAGCTTTCGCACGCGGCTCTCGATGTCTCGGGCGACGCTGCCCAGGTCGCGGTCGCGGACGTTGCAGGTGACGTCGATCCGTCGCGACGCGCTCTCCCGCTTGACCGTATTGGGCGAGGCCACGATGGCCACCTCCGCAACCTGACCCAGGGGAACGTGCCCGCCGCTCGGTGTTTCGATCAAACATTCAGCGACGGCAACCGGATCGCGGCGAACTGCCGGGACTCCCCACACGGCCACTTCGTAGACTTTTTGCTGCCGGTAGATCTCGCCCACCGTCCGGCCTCTGATGAGCGTCGTGGCCGCCCGCCGCACGTCGCCTGGCGTCAGGCCGAACTGCTCCGCGGCCTCCGGGTTCACTCGCACGTTCAACTGGGGCACGAGCACCTGGGGCTCGACCTTCAGGTCGCTGACGCCCGGCACGTCCTCGATCGCATGCTTGACCCGTTGGGCATGCTCTCGCAGCTTGCCCAGAGCGCCAACCAGGGCATCGCTTTCGACGTCTTCGTCGTCGCCGTAGATGCGGACCACGATGCTCGCGCTTGCGCCGGTGAGGACTTCCTTGATCCGTTCGCGGAGATACGTCAACAGGTCGCGATAGAGGCCGGGATAGCCGTCGACGACCTCCTGAATCTCGGCCACCTTGGCCTGGTAGTCGACGTCGCGGTCCAGGCTGATCCACAACTCGGTGAAATTCGGCCCGACGACTTCGTCGGCCACCTCGGCCCGTCCGATGTGCGCGCCGAAGTTTCGCACTCCATCGATCGACCGCAGTTCCCGGCTGGCCCGGATCGTGATCCGGTCCATCGCTTCGATCGAGGTGCCCGGCTTCTCGACCCAGTGCATCAGGAAGTCGTATTCCTGGAACTTGGGCATGAACTCCTCGCCCAGGTACGGCACCGTCAGGGTCGCTCCCACCAGGGCGGCAACGAATCCCGCCGACACCAATCCCGGGCGCGAAATCAGCGACGGCATGACCGCGCGATAGGGTTTCTTTAAGAGCGTGACCAGCGGGCTTTCGCGATGCC